>JAPLDB010000127.1 GCA_026391975.1 Bacteroidota bacterium
CCTTCTTCTGTTTTCTTTACGAAGTAATACGCGTTGGCCTGTGCAATAGGGGTTATTTCTATTTCATTCAGTACAACGTGCGGTGGACGTGTTGCAGCAAAGAAAATCACATCGGCAACATCTGAAGCAGAAACCGGGGTGTATCCTTCATACACTTTTTTAGCCCTCTCTGCATCGCCCTTATAGCGAACGAGGGAGAATTCAGTTTCACATGCACCGGGGCTCACATTTGTTACTTTAATTCCATGTGGCAACAGATCAATGCGCATACTTTTAGAAATGGCATCAACTGCAAATTTTGTAGCTCCATAAATATTTCCTTTCAGGTATGCCTGCTTTCCGGCAATTGAACCAAGGTTAATTATGTGCCCTTGACCCTGTGCAACCATCATTGGCATTACCATCCGGGATATATAAAGCAAACCTTTTATATTGGTGTCAATCATGGTTTCCCAGTCATCAATATCACCCTCATGAATAAGTGAAAGTCCTTGCGCAAGCCCTGCATTGTTGACAAGTACATCTATTTTTTTCCAGTCCCGGGGAAGGTCATTGATTGCCAGTTCAACTTCTTTTCTTTTCCTGATATCAAAACAAAGAGATAAAACCTTGACCTGAAATGTTTTGATCAGTTCCTCTTCAATTTCTTTTAGTCTTTCTGCGCGACGGCCCGTAATGATTATGTTCCAGCCATGCTCTGCAAATTTGAATGCAGTAGCTTTTCCGAATCCAGCTGTAGCACCTGTGATGAGAATATTTTTTTCTTTCATGTTCCTTGAACTTTTTGTGTATTCAGCTTGCTGTTTTTTCTGCTAAAGGAAAAATAGATGATCAGGCCGGTCACAAGCCAAATAGAAAACCCGATCCAGTTTGTAACACCCATTTCACTCATCATATATAAGCAACTTACAAGTCCGAGCAATGGAATGAGGGAGAGGTTTTTTCTGAATGAGAGAACGGTGAGATAAATGCAGACAATGATGAATATCCACGTTGGAATTTTATGTTTAAAAAGTCCCAATCCTGATTCGAATTTTTTGTTTTCAGGTACTGCCAGCATCGACAATGTCCTTGTGTATGAAAATTCGTCCATACTGCCAAGGTAAGATTCCAGATCTGAGTTTGAACCGACAAATCCTTCAGCGTCGTTGGCGATAACAGCATTTTTAACAGAAGAGATTTCATCTGTTGACAGATTGGAAATGAAAGCCTGAGCTGCATAGATTTTAGGAGTGTTATTCAGAAAGTCTGACATTCCATCTTTGTTGTATTTATAACTTAAGAAAATGGTGAGTACTACAAGACCGGGTGCGATGTATTTTGAGTTGAGATAAGGAGTTCTGAATTTTCCTCTCGGTGCGCCCGGGGTGATTTGAAGTTTGAGAACACCGGCACATACAAGAACAAAAGCGAAAAGTGTACCGATACTGCAAAGATCTGTTACCATTGTCAGATTCAGGAAAAGTGCAGGGACAGCAACCACAAAACCGGTTACGATCGTTGCATAGGAAGGTGTTTTGTACTTTGGATGTATGGTTGAGAATTTTTTAGGAAGCAGCCCGTCCCTGCTCATACTCATCCAGATTCTTGGCTGGCCTAATTGAAACACCAGCAATACACTTGCCATTGCGACTATGGCACTTACGCCAATAACTGCAGCCATCCATTTAATATTCAGAAGTCCAAAAACAAAGGCGAGTGGATCTCCTACAGCAAGCTGGTCGTATTTTACCATTCCGGTAAGTATCAAAGCAATGGTGACATAAAGAATGGTACAAATAATAATTGCCCACATCATTCCTCTCGGCAGATCCCTTTGAGGATTTTTACACTCCTCCGCTGTTGTACTGATTGCATCAAAACCAATGTATGCAAAGAAAACCGCGCTGACACCTTTGAGCACACCGGAAATTCCATTTGGCAGAAAAGGATTCCAGTTATCCGTATTCACATAAAAAACGCCAACAGCAATAACAAGGAGTACGACAGCAATTTTAATTGCTACCATGATATTGGCAATATTGCGTGATTCCCGGATTCCACGATAAACCAAGGCGGTAATAGCAATGATGATGAAAAGGGCCGGAAGATCTGCGACAATGTGCAAAGGGCCAATAGCAGGGGCACCGGTCCAGGCAGTATGAGCTATTTTTAAATTACTGTCGAGATTTTCATAGGTTTTTCCACTTGCCATGAGGGTTTCTGCAGCGTGAAATCCTTTTGAAGCTGTAAGGTAATCCATTGTCATCCATTCAGGGAGATGAAAACCAATGCTGTCAAGCAGTCCGGTAAAATAATCGCTCCATGATATGGCCACAGTAATATTGCCGATCGCATATTCCATGATGAGGGCCCAGCCAATTGTCCATGCGATGATTTCTCCAAATGCCACATAGCTGTAAGTATAAGCGCTTCCACTTACAGGAACCAATGAAGCAAATTCTGCATATGCAAATGCAGCAAATCCGCATGCTACTGCAGTAAAAATGAAAAGAAAAATAACGCCCGGGCCGCCACTGGCGCTGGCATTTCCGATCGTGGAAAAAATACCGGCGCCAATGATTGCAGCAATCCCGAGTGCAGTGAGGTCCCTTACACCCAAATGCTTGGACAAAGAAACATGGTCAAGAGATTCGTTATCGCTCGCCTGTTTCATGATCACGTCCACAGATTTTTTCCGGAATAAGCTCATAAAGTTTAATTAAAGAGTTGGAAACAATACTACAGAAGTTTTCGCATCACCGGAAATTTACTTTTTATTTTCGATTCATCAGCAATGGATATAAAGATAAAAACAAGAAACAGCAAAGCCGGAACCTTGTATCGAACCATTGCACCCAGGATTGGAGTGATCAGTCCAATCAATGCAAACATAAAGATGACGAAAAAAATGCTTAAACAAAACAGTTGAGTGGAATGAATCATTTTTCTGGGTGTAAAAAAAACACAAAAAAGTCCCAATAGCAGGATGAAAATATTTTCTATGGAAGATAGCATAATCATTGAAGATCCTGAATCAAATATGTTTGGCCTGATAAATACGCGCCAAACCGCAGCAGGGGAATTCGTTAATAAGCTCCATGCTGTCGGTTCTATGTGAGGAATTGTAATGATGCTGTTTGCCCCGCTGGTTGTTGCAAGTACATTGAAGTTTTGCTGCTTGTAGTAGATCAGGTCAACAAGATCATATTTTTCAGAAACTTTATCAATGTTAAAGCCAATGAGCAGGTAAATTAAATAGCATGAAATGAATTTGAAGATCACAGTTTTTCCGGTATTTTTCCGTGACCAATACCAGGCAATGAGGGCGGGAGAAACAATAAAAAGTACATATAGTTTTGTGAACATTAAAAGCAACAGGCTTAGTGAAAATGCAATAATGTTTCTTCGGACATTCCTCGATGTAATCAAATTGTTAAATGAGTAGAGCAAAATTCCGAGTGCGAATAGAAGGAGGCCGTCTTTCAATAATCCTGAGCCCCAGAAAAGCACAGAAGGCAAAAACATCATTGTTAGAAAAATAACTTTTGATTTTTTTATCTCATAATACTGGAATAATCTAAAAAGTGCAATTAAACCTGTGAATGAAAAAAAATTGAGAAAGACCACATGTACATAATAGTTGCCCATGGAGAAGAAATGGAAGAAGACATTCAGTCTGACCAGTGTTTTATTGTCATTGAACAAAACATCTTTGTTGTTCCATGCCGTCATTTGCGAGCAGATTTCGAAGCACTTCCCTGAATTATCATGCAAGCCAAAGAAGATCTTTAGAAATTCACGGGGCGAAGTGAAAAGTGTCCCGAAAAGGATCTTGCTGTCATCAAAGAACTTAAATGTATCGGCAGTGGCTCTGTCAGTATAATAATAAGTATAAACCAAGCCCAATAAGCAGCCTGAGGCGACCTTTGTAACAAACAGAACCTTAACCCACTGAACAGGAATAATTTCCGGTCTGAAAAATTTCCAGCGATGAATGAGAAAAAGAAAGAGCGTTGTATAGCCTGCAACAAGTAGGATTTCCACTAAATTTATTTTCGATTATTTCAGCAGTTTTTAAAAACTTTATAAGAAACAAAAGTAGAGAAAGTATTTTGTCAGTACCTTCGCAGTTCAAAACTAATTCGCAAACAGTTAATAACAATAATGTCACAGATCACTGAAGAATCCCTTGCTACCCTTAAACAGGCCCAATCGCTTGGTTTGCTCCCTGAAGAGTTTGAGAAAATTAAACAAATTTTAGGACGTACTCCTAATTTTACAGAATTGAGTTTGTATTCTGTTATGTGGAGTGAGCATTGTTCTTATAAAAACTCCATTGAATGGCTCAAGACCTTACCAAAGGAAGGTCCACATATGCTTGCTAAAGCTGGTGAGGAAAATGCCGGACTAGTTGCTATTGGAGATGGACTTGCCTGTTGTTTCAAAATAGAATCTCATAACCATCCATCGGCAATTGAGCCTTATCAGGGTGCTGCTACCGGTGTCGGAGGGATCAACAGAGATATTTTTACGATGGGTGCACGTCCTGTGGCTCAATTAAATTCACTTCGTTTTGGAAATCCTGATTCGGAGAGGACAAAATGGTTAATGCGTGGTGTTGTAAAAGGTATTGGTGATTATGGAAATGCTTTTGGTATTCCAACAGTTGGCGGAGAAGTTTTTTTCGATGATTGCTACAATATCAATCCGTTGGTAAATGCAATGAGTGCCGGCATTGTTGAAGTCGGTAAAACCGTTTCAGCTACTTCATACGGTGTGGGCAATCCTGTTTTTATTGTGGGCTCAGCAACAGGCAAGGATGGAATCCATGGAGCAACCTTTGCTTCCGGGGATTTGCATGAAGACAGCGCTGATGATTTGCCTTCAGTGCAGGTAGGGGATCCTTTCACAGAAAAATTATTGCTTGAAGCCTCGCTTGAGGTAATTGAAACCGGAGCCGTGATTGGAATGCAGGACATGGGTGCGGCAGGTATTATCTGTTCCACTTCTGAGATGAGTGCAAAGGGAAATCACGGAATGGTGATCGATCTGGATAAAGTTCCAACCCGCCAACAAAACATGACACCATGGGAGATTTGTCTGAGTGAATCTCAGGAACGTATGCTCATTGTAGTGAAGAAGGGCAGGGAGGAAGAGGTGAATAAAGTTTTTCAGAAGTGGGACTTGAATTGCGTTCAGATTGGAACTGTTACAACCGGAGGACGATTAAAATTCTATATGCATAAGGAACTTGTTGCAGACGTGCCTGCTCAAACTCTTGTGCTTGGCGGCGGGGCTCCTGTCTATCAACGTGAATATGTTCAGCCAAAATATTTTAATGAAGCTAAGAAATTCAATATTAACAACGTTGAAGAACCGGAAGATTTGCTGGCAGTTTCAAAGTTCCTTTTAAGTCACCCGAACATAGCTTCAAAGAAGTGGGTTTATAATCAATACGACTCAATGGTCGGTACTGTGAATATGAGTACCAATGAACCCAGCGATGCAGCTATTGTAAATATTAAAGGAAAAGACAAGGCACTTGCATTCACAGTAGATTGCAATGCCCGTTACGTATATGCTGATCCTGAAGCAGGATGTGCAATGGCTGTAGCTGAAGCAGCTAGAAATATTGTATGCAGTGGTGGTGAGCCCAGTGCCATCACCAACTGCCTGAACTTTGGCAATCCATACAATAAGGAAGTTTACTGGCAGTTTGTCCAGGCAATAAAGGGAATGGGAAAAGCATGCCGTAAATTCCAGACACCTGTTACAGGCGGTAATGTTAGCTTCTATAATCAGAGCAGTGATGAAGGGCCGGTTTTCCCTACGCCAACAATTGGAATGATGGGAATTCTTCCATCGAAGAAAAACAAGATGACACTTGACTTTAAAAATGCAGGTGATTCGCTTTTCCTGATTGGTGAATCAAGGAATGACATTAATTCATCAGAATATTTATACTCTTTCCATAAGGTAAAACTTTCTCCCGCACCTTTTTTCGATATGGATACAGAGGTAAAAGTCCAAAATCTGGTAAAGCTGCTGATCCGTTCAAATCTTGTTCAAAGTGCCCACGATTGCAGCGATGGTGGATTGTTTATTACCCTTTGCGAGTCAGGAATGCCTCGGAACCTTGGCTTTTCAATTGAAACAGATTTTGATGTGCGTGCTGATGCCTTCCTTTTTGGTGAGGCACAAAGCAGGGTGCTTGTCAGTGTGAAGGAAGATCAACTGGATAACAGAAGGTGAGATTTCTATCGACGAACAGTCATTTGGAACTATCGCCGAGGCTAAAGACCTTTACGATAATGCCATTGGGAAGATGATGAGCTGATTCCTGTTATATTGCTTATTTATTCAAGACTATCTTCTGTGTGAAACTTCCTGTGGATGAATCCAGATGAATCAGGAAAATGCCATTGCTGAAATTAGAAAGATCTAAATCAATGGCTGATTGCGGAAGAGAATAATTCCGTTTCAATACAAGACGGCCTACAGCATCAGATATCCCAATCGCGAAACCCTCACTTTTAAGAGAGGCACAGTTAACAGTAACATGGCCTGTAGTCGGGTTTGGATATATGCTAACCCTGTTCCCATCCAGCGCCAGATTAATACCTGTCAGTATGTTCAGGTTAATATCATCAATATACAGGTTGTTCTGGTTGTTGTTGATATTCCTGAATTTGATAATCACATTGTCGGAGAAAGTAAATTGAGTCAGATCAATTGTCTCTTGTCTCCAGTCACCGGCTGTAACCGGGACAAAAGGCGAAGATGTGGTGGCTGCTGTGCTTAAAGAGTCCTGCCATTTTTTATAAACTGATGTCCAAGATGCGCCGCAATCTGTGCTTACAACCACTTCAAGCGTATCAGAAATGCCGGTGGTGCGCATTGCATATGCAACCCAAAAAGTAAGGATTGGAATTGCATCCACTGATAGCAAATTGACATTTGGAACAATCAAATCATCAACCTGGCCAATAGCGGTATAATTGTAGTTTTCCATTTCAATTCCAAACGGTGTGGCCTTATGGGTGCTAACCCTTGTCCATGTGATTCCTCCGTCATAGTTTCCGTAGCTCCATCCATTGTTTGGAAAATACTGGTTTTGAAATCCCTGAACGATGGGCGCTGCTTGACCAATAATTACGATGTTGAAAACGTATGCAGTAGTATCGTTGAAAGGATTCGGGTCCGAAACACCATTTGGCTGTGTAGGGTAAGCCTTCATTGTATGCAGTCCCGGACTAATTGTGAGCGAAGGAAGTGAAACACTTGTCGACGCAAGTGAATTCAGTGATCCACTCCATGAATATGAATTAACCGTTCCGCCATCAATTGAATACTTGATCACTGCACTTGTAAGTGTTCCTGTTCCGAAATTTTTCAGCTCCACCACAGGATCGAAAACAGAATCGCAAATAATGGGTGAGGGCGAGGTGACGGAAGAAACCCCGGCATCATTCACACTGAATACCGGCTGGCAACCATCAGATGTTAAAAGAGACGAATATGCAAGATTGTATAGCGCATTGTGAGCACGTGTTGCCTGACCCTGTGTGAAAATATTCTTGCAAGCTTCGCTGCCATAGTCCATGTAATTCATGAACATAATTCCGGGCGCATTGGGCTGACAAGCATCCGTATAAGGATAAGTTGGGCATGGAGAACTTGTGGCATCAGCCTGGTTGGGGGTGTCTGATACATTGTCACTGAAAGCACATGATCCACCATCATCAGCCCAGATATGTCTGAGGTTGAAACAGTGCCCGCATTCATGTGATGCAACCCAGCCATTCAGGCCAATCAAAGTGTAATCAGTAACGTTACCAAATGTGTTGCTATAGTTGCCCGTTGGAAATTCACCATACCCTCCGAGACCGGGTACGAGATCGCAAATCCAGATATTAAAATACTTTGTTACATCCCATGCATCCAGTCCTCCGGATCCGTAAAACTTACAAACGTCATCTACGTCAAACGGACCTGCTGTTGTTTGCCTCCTTTCAATTCCATTCGTAACTAATCCGTTGGGATCGCGTTGCGCAAGGCAGAATTGTATGTTGGTACTTGCAGCAATTGGCTTCCATACGGCGGGCGTAAGAGATGTATCAGGATTTGTCCTGCCATAGTCTTCATTTAATGCTTGTATTGTATTGATGATGGTCTGATCAGAAACATTTTGAACTGAGTTGGCATAAAGGACATGCACAACTAGCGGTACCACATCAGGCAGCGAGGATTGTCTCAGGTTGGCCGTCTGCTCATTCCATTTTGCCATTTGGATCTCAATATCCTGCATCCTTTTTTCAAGTCCGGGATCTTTTTTCTTCATCCATGCAAGATGTTGCATAGTACCGCATTGGTGATTGGATGATTCCTGTCCGAAAGCAAATTCAACTGTAAAGACAGTGAGTAATGAAATTTTTAAAAATAATTTGAATGACCTCATAATTGGTAAATCTGGAGTTTAATAATCAAAGAAAAGCAAATTATTCGGATATTGCCAAAAACCATTATCCGGTCTGATTTCTCTTTGCCATCCCTTAAAAAACATTTACACTTGCAAAAAAATTAACACATGAATTTTCCTGACGAACTTAAATACACCAAGGAGCACGAATGGGTAATGGTTTCCGGCAATATTGCCTCGGTTGGCATCACTGAATTTGCCCAGGGAGAACTGGGAGATATAGTTTATGTTGATATCAATACACAAGGGCAATCATTGAATGCAGGTGATGTATTCGGAACTGTTGAGGCCGTGAAAACTGTTTCTGATCTGTTTATGCCTTTGAGTGGCAAAATCCAGGAGTTGAACAAAGGACTTGAGACCAATCCTGAAAGTGTCAATAAAGATCCATATGGAAATGGCTGGATGGTTCGCATTGAAATGAGCAACTCGTCCGAACTTGAGGGACTTATGAATGCTGCTGATTATCGTAAGATGATCGGAGTCAATGGCTGAAATTGATGCTTTTTAAGAAGCTGACTCCTGCCTTTCTGTGGGCATTATTAATTCTCTTGCTTTGCTTATTACCCGGGTCAGCAATTCCTAAGCTTACTTTTCTTGATTGGCTTAAGCCTGATAAACTGGTTCACCTTTTTTTGTTCGGTGTGCTTTCGTTTTTTCTCGTCAAAGCATTTGCCTATCCGAACACTGTTTACATTTTATATAATTATCCTAAGTTTATTTCTATTGCCATCTCCACTATGTATGGGGTACTTGTGGAGATCATACAGGAATATTGCATACCTGGCAGGTATGGGGATGTTTATGATTCAATTGCTGATGCAGTGGGCGCATTCATTGGCATTTGGTTTTTCATGATCTATACAAGGCGCAAGTCTGCATAGTAGAAGGCTGAACATTCTATATTATTCTTTGTTACTTTGTAAAATGAAAAACAAGGTCATTGTAGCAGTCACAGGCGCAAGCGGTTCAATATATGCCAAGGTGCTGCTTGCAAAACTTCAGGGTTTAAAGAATCAGATAGATGAAGTGGGCGTGGTGATGAGCGATAATGCCAGGTATGTTTGGGAGTATGAATTGGGGAACAAAGAGTATGCTGATTTCAAATTTAAATCCTATGCAAAAAATGATTTCAATGCTCCTTTTGCTTCGGGTTCCGCTAGATTCAATATCATGATCGTATGCCCATGTTCAATGGGAACAATGGCCAGGATTGCTTCTGGAATTTCAAACGATCTCATTACCCGTGCTGCCGATGTTATACTCAAGGAACGCCGGAAACTAATATTGGTAACCAGGGATACTCCTTTGAGTCTGATACACTTAAATAACATGAAATCAATCACTGAAGCCGGTGGGATTATCTGCCCTGCGTCGCCTTCTTTTTACTCCAGACCGGAAAGTTTCGAGCAATTGGCAGCGACAGTTATTGACAGGGTTCTTGATCTTTCGGGATTGGATGTAGAGTCTTTCAGATGGAATGAAAAGGAGTTAGGAGGAAATTAGTTGAAAAACTATTCTTATGAGAATTAAGCGGTTAATTTCTTTTGAAAGGTTTAGCTAAAAAAGGTTTGCATTTTGTTCTGTTACCCTTTACTTTTACATAACGT
>JAPLDB010000017.1 GCA_026391975.1 Bacteroidota bacterium
TCATTATCCTCATCCTGATTTTTCTGGTATGTACTGTGTCCGTCAGTGCCTTTCAGTCATTATCTTTATTGCTGCGTTTCCCGCGGCTCTACCTATTGTTGCTTTTGTTTGTTGTCATTTGCATGAAGCATACGTACGCAACCAGGGACTTGAAATGGTTAGTCACAAGTGTGGCCATCTTTGTTTCCATCAACTATCTTACTTCAAAAAGAAGCGACGACAAAAGCGAATATTATCTTGACAAAGAGATCTCTCTTCTTGGATATGATTTTAGTTTCAGTGGAAAAGAACTTACACTGAAATTCATTGATGAAAACGGCCCCTTCGAAAAAACAATTACACTCACCGATACGATACAAACTGCACAGCCCCTTACTTTAATCAACAACCAGGTATTTTTTCATGACCAATTAACAGCAGGCAATGACAATAAATTGAAACCTGTATTAATAGACAATAAAGAGATTGTTTACATGAGTGATCAAAACAGAGGGATCGGATTTTATGCATTGAGAAAGATATCCGTTCACTATCCATAGCAGCAGGAAGCCAAAACAATATTTGCGGCTATTTGTTTCTATTGAATTCGTATTTTAATTTTTATTCACCTCATTAATCCTTTTCTTTGCTTTTTGCACCAATGAGTTTAATCGTTGAAAATTTTTCTTCTGTAAGGCCAATGACTGCTGCACAATCAGCCGTAATCCGAACGCTGATTTATTTCGACATTTTCAAACACCCGCTAAAGGAGGTTGAAATCTCAGATCTCATTCATCAAAAGGAGGTTTCTGCAAATGAAATTGAGAAGGCGATCGCTGACCTTCTTAGTCAAGGAATCATCGGATATCATAAAGGGTTCTATTTCCTGAACAACGATGCCGGCATCATCGAAAGAAGATTAAGAGGAGAAATTCTTGCTATCAAATCACTTGAAACAGCAAAAGGTAATTCAAGGCTCATCTCAAAATTTCCATTCGTTAGAGCAATCGCATTGTCAGGCTCATTATCTAAAAATTACATGGATGATCAATCAGACATTGATTATTTCATCATCACAGCGAAGGGCAGGATGTGGGTGACGCGTACACTTCTTGTTCTCTATAAAAAAATATTTCTGCTCAACTCACATAAAAACTTCTGCGTAAATTATTTTTTGTCGGAAGACTCACTTAACGTCCCGGATAAAAATATTTTTACAGCCACGGAAGTTTCATTCCTCATCCCTACTTACAATTACGCGTTATATAAGAGCTTCAGGGATGCCAACGCCTGGACGACTGATTTTCTTCCGAATTTCCCTTTACGCCAAAAAGAATTTTTAATCGATGAGAATAATAATTCATTTAAGACATTCCTGGAAAAAATACTTTCCGGATACATTGGTGAAAAGCTGGATGAGTATTTTTTCCGTCTTACGTTAAAGTTTTGGAAAAAGAAGTTCAAGCATTTCGATGACAACACTTTTGATTTCCGCCTGCGCTCAAGAAAAAATGTTTCCAAACATCACCCGCAGGGATTTCAGGAAAAAGTACTAAGCAGCTACGCCAAGAACATTAAAGAATTTACCCTAGCCAATCACATCTCCCTTCATGCCGAAGATACTGTTTACGCATAGTTATTTTCTTCGCTTTGATCCCAAACAGTTTCGGCAAATGCAACCGTATCCTCCTTTGGGGACCCTCTTTGCTGCATCCGTAATGCGGGCAGAAGGATTTGATGTATCTCTCTTCGACCCCATGTTTTCCGCATCGCCGGATGAAATCAATCCTCATCTCGAAAAAGAAAATCCGGAATATCTTGCCATTGTAGACGATGGTTTCAACTACCTCACAAAAATGTGCCTCACAAACATGCGTGAAGCGGCATTTGAAATGATCTCCCTGGCAAAAAAAAAAGGTATTGCAGTTATTGTTAATAGCAGCGATTCCACAGACCATTATGAATTGTACCTGGATCAAGGTGCTGATTATATTGTAACCGGTGAAGTTGAGATCTCTTTGAAGGAGTTGATCAGGAACATTCAAAACGGATCAACCGATATACAATCTGTTGAAGGAATTATTTTCAGAAACAAGAACAAGACCATCTTCACAAAAAAAAGAAGTGTCATGACAGACCTTGATTCGCTGCCTGCACCGGCTTGGGATCTTGCGGATATTGAAGATTATAAAAACCGCTGGCTTGGTCAATCAGGTTATTTTTCGCTTAACATCAGCACTACACGTGGTTGTCCGTTCAAATGCAACTGGTGTGCGAAACCGATCTATGGAAATCGTTACAATGTGCATTCACCGGAGCGCATTGTAGGAGAACTGAAAATGCTTCAGTCAACATACGGGGTAAACCATTTCTGGATGACTGATGACATCTTCGGATTAAAGCCCGGATGGATCAAAAGATTTTCCGAACTTATTCAGATTGAGAAATTGAAAATCAGGTTCAAAATCCAGTCGCGGGTTGATTTGCTTTTACAGGAAGACAACATCAAAGCACTGGCTGCCGGCGGATGTGAAACAGTATGGGTGGGTGCTGAAAGCGGTTCACAAAAAATTCTTGACGCCATGGACAAAGGCACAAGGGTTGAGGAGATATACGAAGCATCGCGCCTGTTGAAAAAACAGCACATCAATGTTGCTTTCTTTTTACAATTCGGATATCCGGGAGAAACCAGAGAAGATATTCAGCGAACTTTAGATATGGTATTGGAACTCATGCCTGATGACATTGGCGTAAGTGTTTCTTACCCGTTACCCGGAACAAAGTTTTACGAAAGTGTAAAAAATCAACTTGTTTCAAAAGCAAACTGGACAGACAGTGATGAACTTGCTTTGATGTTTAAGAATAATTTTCCTTCGGGCTTTTATAAAGAATTGCAGCGTTATGTGCACAAGCGATTCAGGAGCAGGCAAGGCTTGCTTACCCTGAAAAGACTGTTCACCCATCCCACTTCAGTTTCAGCAAGCGAAATTATCGGCCTGAGCAAAGCGCCGTTTCATTTTGCAGGGAGTTATGTACACAAATTAAAAATGAACAGGTACGTATGACTGTTGAATGGAAAACAAGATTGTGTCAATTCAAGAACAGGATTATTGAAGATCAATTATTTCAAAGATGAAAATTGCCTGCCAAAACCGGCATCCATTCCTTTTCTGAATATGATTATTATCGATAAGGACAGAAAAAACAATCCTGCTTAGATATTTCTTGCTTGCAAGATTTGAGTTGCAAATAATTTGCAGATAAAACCTGATTTTTTTTGTCCACGGTTTAAACCGTGGACAAAGATATCCTCAAAGAAAATATTTTTTTGCGGAAAGAACATCCGGTAAATTCGGGATTTAATTTTATCTCTCAAATACGCAGGATGTTATAATAAATGTTGTTCAACCGGGCAGCTCGCACAAAAAAAAACCCGGATTTCTCCAGGATTTCTTCTTCTTGTTTTTCGTGCTGTGTATCTTTATTTGTCTGTGCGTATTCTGAAAATGTAAGCGAGCCTGAACTGATAACCATCTGATACATTCAGGTCATGCATATAATCCGGCTTTCCACCTTCCATAGTTCCCATACGATACTGTCGGAAAAGTGAGTGCCCGGCTTCAAGGCTGATAACCTGGTTTTTCATCAGGTAAATATCAAGAATGAATTTTGCATTGTAATCATCTATTCGGAGAAAATCTTTGTTTTCGATCCTGTAGCTGTTCGTCAGCAGATTCAATCCAAAACCCGCATGAACCGTTTTGTTCATTTTATATTCCAGGTTCAGATTGATGGGCAGCGTTCCAAATAAATTCCATTTATTGGTGATATTCCAGTCTATTCCAAGGAGCGGCATGTAGTAATCGCCGAAATACTCGCTGTTATAATATGCGCCGAAAGAATATTTAAGCGTTTCTTTTTTCTTGTAGGTTGCAAGTGCAATTCCTCCCATCTGAAAATCGTTTCCGTCAAGCGGCTTTTTAAGGTCGCTGCTAAGGCGAGGAATAGCCATCAATGTTGTACTCCATCTGGAATTTTTAAATTGATGTATCCAGGCCACAGGAATATAAACCGCCGTGAGGTTAATAGGAAGCGTTTCACTTGAAATGCCCAGGCGGTAATTTTCATACACCGGGTTGATGACAATATAATCACTGTCGATCTGTATAGGTAGATTCAGGAATACAGATGTAAGCTGCGTATTCATCGGGCTTTTTGAAGAGCTCATGTTATCAGCCGGACTCTGCTGATAGTAAACTGAAGCTATGTCAATGAAAGGCTGAGCCGATGCAAAAAGCGACAATGCACTGAAGAACAGAATGTTTATTCCTTTTTTCATACCTTATTATACAGAATAAAGCGGCATGGGTTGAAGACAAACAGTTGTAAACCTTACAAAGCATCAAATCAATTATTCAAATTATACAAAGAAAACTGAAAAAGATGCCAAGAAGGCCCCGAAGTTTCGGGGTGCGAATTTTCGAAATGAACGAATTTTAAAAAACTCAGGAAATGATTTTATATTCCATATTCGTATATTAGTAAATTTGCAGATTCGAACCCCGAAACTTCGGGGCGTTATTCGAACCATCATGATATCCATCCGCGAAGCAACAACAGCCGACCAGCAGTCCATTTTAGATATTTACAATGATGCAGTACTTCATACATCTGCAACTTTTGATACTGATTTAAGGAGCTACGAAAAACAACTTTTGTGGTTTGCGAATCACAAAAAAAATCATCCTGTGGTAGTAGCAGAAAAGGACAATAAAGTCACCGGTTGGGCATCCCTGAGTCCCTGGAGCGACCGCTGCGCTTATGATACAACCGTTGAAGTCAGCGTTTACGTACATAAAGATTTTCGCGCACAGGGTATCGGCAGTGCGCTTCTGGAATGGGTAACGCTGGAAGGAAAAAAAGTTGGCAACCATACCGTACTATCGCGCATCACACAGGGCAATGAATCCAGCATTCACATCCATGAAAAATATGGGTATAGGAATGTGGGAGTGATGAAGGAAGTTGGATTTAAATTCGGGAAGTTTTTGGATGTGCATGTGATGCAGTTGGTGTATTAAGTTAAAAGTCAAAAGTTAGAAGTTAGAAGTTAGAAGTTTAACGTTTCGGATCAATTTAAGACAGGAATTGAAAAACAATTTCGTTCAAAACATAAATTATGACCTTAGAAGAAAAAATCAATCCTGAATTAAAAGCAGCCATGCTGGCGAAAGATGAAGCGGCATTGCGTGCATTGCGTGCTGTGAAGGCAGCCATACTGCTGGCAAAAACTTCAGGTGGAGGAACAATTTCCCCGGAAGATGAGATGAAAATGCTTCAAAAATTAGTGAAGCAGCGAAAAGAATCCGTTGAAATTTACCAGAATCAGAACCGCGCTGATCTGGCCAAAGGTGAGATCGAAGAAATTGCAGTCATCGAAAAATTTCTTCCAAAACAAATGGGGGAAGATGAAATCAAAGAAGAATTGAAAAAAATTATTGCCCAGGTGGGGGCTACATCTGCCGCTGAATTGGGAAAAGTAATGGGCATGGCTTCTAAGCATTTTGCCGGAAAAGCCGACAATAAGGTGGTTTCAGTGCTGGTGAAGCAGCTTTTAGGGTAGGGGGCCTCACCCCTAGCCCCTCTCATAAAGAGAGGGGGATAACAGCCGGCCTATCCCGCATCCCCACTCCAAGGGAGAATTGAGGAAGCACCGCAAATGATTTGGCCCCCGTTTCTTAAATTTGTTCATAATCCCTGAATCCATTATGTTTGCGGCCTAATCATAAATTATTTATTTCAATGAAAACCGGTACAGTAAAATTCTTTAATGAGGCAAAAGGCTATGGATTTATCCTTGGCGATGACCAACAAGAAGTATTCGTTCACCACAGCGGCTTGGTAGACAAGGTGCGCGAGAACGATAAAGTAGAATACGAAGTTCAAGAAGGCAAGAAGGGACTGAATGCAGTGAACGTGAAGAAAACACAATAATCTACTACAATACTCATTGAAAAAACGCCCCGTTTATACGGGGCGTTTTTTTTTGAACAAAGTTGAACAGCCGGAACGCTGATCTCTTATGATTATTATGATCTACGCTGATCATAATATGAATTACCATAACAATCATAATTAATCAGCGTTCCATTTTTCTTGTGAAAAAGCAAATCAGTAATCTCTGTCCCTGTTATTCGGCTTTGAAACGGCCATAGGGTTCTTGCTTATTTCATCGTACTCATTCCGCATTCGGAGAATGTCGATGGCAGTATAAATTGCTTCACGGATCGAATCTTCGGAAGCGATTCCTTTACCTGCAATATCATAAGCAGTTCCATGGTCAGGCGAGGTGCGGATCACAGGAAGCCCTGCTGTATAATTCACCCCTGATGAAAAACTGATGGACTTAAAAGGGATCAATCCCTGGTCGTGATACATTGCAAGAACGGCATCAAATTTTTTGTACGCACCGGAACCGAAAAATCCGTCTGCAGAATAAGGTCCATAAACAAAATTATTTTCTTCAAATAGTTTTTTCACCGCTGGAATAATAACCTCCTGCTCCTCTTTACCGATGAGTCCGTTATCTCCAGCATGAGGGTTCAATCCGAGCACTGCAATGCGTGGTTTACCAATGCCGAAATCACGTTTCAAAGTCTGAATCATTTGCTTAATTCGTGAAATGATCGTGTCCATATTCATGTGCTTCGAAACTTCCTGAACAGGAATATGTCCTGTAGCCACAGCCACACGCAATGAATCACTTACCAGCATCATCAGGTACTTCGGTGCATCGAATTTGGCCGCCAGGTACTCAGTATGACCTTTAAACTGAAAGTCGGGACTCTGAATATTGTGTTTGTTAATGGGAGCTGTAACGAGCACATCAATTTTTTTATCCGCCAAATCTTTTGTTGCAGCTTCCAGAGATCTCAATGCATATTTTCCGGATATTTCAGTTGCCTGCCCCCACTCTACCGGTACTTCATCTTCCCAACAACTGGCTACATTGTTTTTTCGGAGAATAATTTCATTGCTGTTACGGATGGTCTGATAATTAAAATCATTCAGTTCAAGCAATTTCCGCTGAAGAGAAACGGTTTTCTGCCCTGCATAAATAACCGGAGTACATATCTGATGCATCCTGTTGTCAAGAAATGTTTTCATGATCACTTCCAGACCAATGCCATTCAGATCTCCGCAGGTAATCCCCACTTTTATTTGTCCTTCCTGTTCGATGCTCATTGTTGACCGTTATCAGTTAATTGTTAAACGTTACCTGCTATGCGAATTGCGCTAAAGATTTTTCAGGAAATCGAAAATGAATCGTACTCCGTATCCTGTTCCTCCATTGCCCCTGTATGATGAACGGCCATGAAGAAAAGCCGGTCCGGCAATATCAAAGTGCATCCACGGATAATCAACATATCGTTGAAGAAATTTTCCGGCCGTGATGGCGCCTGCAACCGGTCCTCCGATATTTTTCATTTCCGCTATGTCACTTTTGATGAGCTCATCATATTCATCCCAGAATGGGAATTCAGCAAGACGTTCATAGACATTGTTTCCCGACTCTTTCATTTTATTCTTCGTCTTCTCATCCGCCGTACCCATGCAAACAATTCCATAAGGACCCACAGCAATGGAAGCGGCTCCGGTAAGCGTTGCGAAATCCATTACAAGTTCAGGCTTATACCTTTTTGCATAGTGCAGTGCATCAGCAAGGATCAATCTTCCCTCTGCATCGGTATTAAGTACTTCAACAGATTGACCACTCATCATTGTGATCACATCACCCGGGGCGTATGCATTTCCTGCCGGGCGGTTGTCGGTTGCCGGAACAAGAGCGATAACATGCACAGGCAATTTCGCTTTTGCAATAGCATAGATTGCACAGCCCACAGCTGCAGCTCCCCCCATATCACATTTCATATAATCCATGCTGTTGGGTGTGGGCTTCAGGCTTAATCCGCCTGTATCATAAACGACTCCTTTACCGACAAGCACGATTGGTTTTTTATTTTTTGCATTGCGCGGCTTCCACTCCATTACAGTAAATGTCGGCGGCTCAACACTGCCCATATTCACGGCGAGCAAACCTCCCATCTTCAAAGCCTTGATGCGGGCTTTCTTAAAAACCTCAGTTTTAAAACCGGCATCACGACCCATTTTTACAAATGAAGCTGCAAGCTGGGTTGCGCTTTGTTCATTCTGCGGCTCATTTACAAGGTCCCGCGCATGATAAACGGCATCACAAACTGCCGACATATTTTTCAAAGAATCATCCTTCAGGAACGGGCTTTTAATGCGAATTTCTGAAAGTGTATTCTTCTCCTTCTTTTCATTGTTCCTGTACTTGATAAACTGGTAGTTGCCCAGTATCATTCCCTCAGCGAATGCAATGGCAGCTGCTTTCATTCCACTTTCATCGCCAAGGGTGACGGAGGTTTTCTTCTGTCTGTTAAGACCGGCAACCACCGTTTCGCCATTTTTCCGGCATGCTTCAAGAACAAGGTGTGATTCCTTTTTGTCGTCCAATTTGTATACAAAACAGATCCGTTTGTATTGATTAACAGTAACAAGGTTTTTCTTCTCTTTTAACTGGCCTGCGATGTACTTTATTTCGTCTGCCGAAAAATGAGCTGAAGGAACCTGTTTTTCATCTTTGATGATAAAAACAACGGAATCAGTTTTACTGACCGCTGCAGCCGGAACAAGTTTGGGAAGTAATGTCATTAACTGCTAATTTTAAAATGTGACCCCCGATTCCCCCAAAGAGAAAAATAACATACCTGCCGTCAGGAAGGCGAATAACTTTTCTACTTTTGTTTTCCATTATAGAAAACGAAGGGCTGAAATTAACCAAAAATTAATGACAGCGAACAAATCAATTCCAACTTTGTTACGTGTTCAAACTCCCGTAACCCATTCATGAATTCAGACGATTTATTCCAACGCGCGCTCAAATTCGAATTTCTTACAGCAGAAGAGGGCCAATTCCTTTTTTCAAATGCTCCAACCGCTGAACTCATGCAGGTGGCAAATGAAATGCGCAAGCAATTGCACCAGGATAATAAAGTAACCTGGATCATAGACCGCAATGCCAATACCACGAATGTATGCATTGCCAACTGCAAATTCTGTAATTTCTATCGGATTCCGGGTCATGCTGAAGCGTACATCACAACAATAGAGCAATACAAACAAAAGATCCAGGAAACTTTCCGTTATGGCGGAGAGCAGTTGTTGCTGCAGGGCGGGCATCATCCTGACCTGGGATTAAGCTATTATACAGGACTTTTCAGGGAACTGAAGAAATTATTCCCAAAACTCAAACTACACTCACTCGGACCACCTGAAATCGCACACATCACCAAGCTTGAAGGATCAACACTTACAGCGGTATTGAAAGCATTGATGGATGCCGGGCTTGATTCATTGCCCGGAGCAGGTGCAGAAATATTAAGTGACCGTGTCCGCAGGCTGATCTCTAAAGGAAAATGCAGCGGACGTGAATGGCTGGATGTGATGCGGGCTGCGCATCAGCTGCGCTTAACAACATCTGCAACAATGATGTTTGGGCATGTGGAAACACTTGAAGAACGCTTTGAACACCTTGTCTGGCTTCGGGAAGTGCAAAATGAAAAGCCAAAAGATGCAAAGGGATTTATTGCATTTATTCCATGGACTTTCCAGGATGCTGACACCATGCTTGCCCGACTGAAAGGCGTTCATAATAAAGTGACGGGAGAAGAGTATATTCGCATGATCGCCATCAGTCGGATCATGCTGCCGAACATCAATAACGTTCAGGCATCATGGCTCACCGTTGGCAAAGAAGTTGCGCAGATATGTCTTCATGCAGGAGCAAACGATTTCGGTTCCATTATGATTGAAGAAAATGTGGTCAGCGCTGCCGGAGCTCCTCACAGATTTACATCTGAGGGAATACAGCAGGCCATTCGTGAGGCGGGTTTTGTTCCGCAGTTGAGAAACCAGCAGTACGAATACAGGGAGATGCCTGAGGTGATGGAGCAGCAGGTGATTGAGTACTAAGGAGCAACTGGAAGTTAGAAGTTAGAAGTTAGAAGTTAGAAGTTAGAAGTTAGAAGTTAGAAGTTAGAAGTTAGAAGTTAGAAGTTAGAAGTTAGAAGTTAGAAGTTAGAAGTTAGAAGTTAGAAGGAAATAAAAAAAATAATTTTTCATCTCTTGAAAAAAATACTTTTCATTCTATTTATTTTTATCACTTCAACAGTTCATTTTGCATCTGCATCGCATAACCGCGCAGGGGAAATTACATACCGGCACATCAGCGGGCTGACTTACGAGATCACCATTACCACTTATACAAAAACATCAAGTGCATTGCCGCAGAATGGAAGCGTTGACAGGCCTTCGCTGGATTCTGTCCACGTTGGTGAAGGTGTTGTTGTTGCATTTGCCAGAGACAGTTCACGCGATATTCCCGGTGATATCAGGATCAATAAGTACATTCAGAATCATACCTACCTCGGACCCGGGATTGATACCATCTGGTTTGTTGATCCAAACCGAAATGGCAATGTGATCAATGTTCCAAATTCGTTCTTTACACCTTTTGCCATCTATACGGTGCTGCGCGTTGGACTCCCCGGAGCTGCCGACAATTCACCTATTCTTTTAAACCCTCCAATTGACAGCGGATGCGTTGGCATTCCGTTTTTGCATAATCCTGCTGCATCTGATCCCGATCACGATAGTTTATCATACGAACTCATTTTTTGCCGAGGGGAGAACAATTTACCAATACCGGATTACACATATCCTTTTGCAACGAATTCATTTACCCTCAATGCTGTTACAGGTGATCTCATCTGGGATTCGCCTGATTCTGCCGGCGAATACAACATTGCATTCCTGATCATTTCATGGAAAAAATTCGGGAATACATGGGTACGCATTGGTGAAGTGGAGCGCGATATGCAAGTGCGTATCATACAGTGCCCTCTGTCTTTCGAACCTCCACAGATCCTTGCTGTCGCTGATACGTGTATTCTTGCAGGTGACACGCTCACATTCAACGTCACTGCTTTTGACCCGAATCATGATTTCGTTACGTTGAGTTCTGTTGGAAGCCCTTATATAATTTCCAACCCTGCTGTGTTTACTCCTCCGGCAAATAATTCTTTGAATGATACCGTAACAGGAATTTTCAACTGGAACACAAACTGTAACAACATTGCAAGCCAGCCCTATCAGGTTACATTCAGGGCAAGTGATATCAATTCCACAATAAGCCTTGTCACTTATGAATCAGTGTTGATCACTGTGATAGCACCTCCAATAACAGGCCTTACCGTTGATCCGAATGGCAATACGATGATGCTGCACTGGAACCCAAGCGCCTGTTCGAATGTTGACCACTACAATATTTATCACAGAGTTGGAACGTATCCCGGTGTGATCGAATGTCCTTGTCAGACTGGTGTTCCTTCATTTACAGACTACGTTTTAATCGGCACCACAAATAACCTCAACGACACCACATTTATTGACTCCAACAACGGTTCAGGTCTGGCAATTGGTATTTCACACTGCTACATGGTAACCGCCGTTTTTGATGATGGATCTGAGAGTTGTGCTTCCATTCAGGTATGCAATCAGCTCAAAAAAGATTTACCTGTGATCACGAATGTGACGGTGGTTACAACAGATGCCATTGCAGGAACGGATACCATCGTATGGAGCAAAGCAACAGAAATTGACACCAATGTTTTTCGCCGCCCATATCAGTACAAGGTTTGGCGCTCTGACAATGATTTCTTCGGTACGAATTTCAACCTGATTGCTACTATGCCTGTGGGTGAAGACGACACCATTTATTTTGACAACACAGGCTTCAACACCACAACAAAAAACAGTTACAAAATTGAATTGTATTACGACAGTAACAATGATGGCACTCCTGATGCTTTGAAAGGAAATACACAAACAGCATCATCAGTTTTTCTTTCTCTTGCTCCCGGCGATGAGCGTATCACTCTTTCCTGGGAGGAACATGTACCATGGACCAATTTCAGGTACGATATCTTCAAAAAGAATTCAGGCGGCGGATGGGATTCAATAGGAACCACAACCCAGCAGACCTTTATAGATGACTCCCTGATCAACGGCAATCAGTATTGCTATTACGTAAGAAGCATTGGAGGCTATGGTACACCAGGCATCATTGATCCGATCGTTAATCTGTCGCAGCGTGTTTGTGCAATTGCCAATGACAATGAACCTCCGTGCCCGCCTGCATTCAGTGTCGGCTCCGACTGCATTGAAAACCTGAATTACCTGAGCTGGAACAATCCGAATAATTCCTGCGCCGATGATGTATTGAAATACTATATCTATTTTGCTGATGATGGAATTAACTTTGACCTGATCGATTCAACGCATTTTGCAAACGATACCACTTTTGTACATACCGGACTCTCATCACTTGCAGGTTGTTACAGGGTTATTGCAGGTGATTCAACATATAATAAGAGCTTGTATACAACAATTTGTGTAGACACCTGCAGACAATATGTGCTGCCCAGCATTTTTACCCCTAATGGAGATCTCGACAATGACCTTTTCCATCCATGTGATTCTACCACTGCAACTGAACTCCAGATAAAAAATTGTCCGCCTTACAAAAATGTACTGGACATCGATCTAAAGATCTACAACCGCTGGGGCAACCTTGTTTTTGAAACAACAGACAAGGACATCAACTGGGACGGAAAGAACAAATTCAGCAAAGGTGATTGTCCGGATGGCGTTTATTACTACACCTGCATTGTAAACTTCATCCGGTTAAACGGAACAGAAAGCAAACAACTGCATGGCTACGTACATCTCATCCGTGGAAAATAACTATTTGTATGTTCACTGGAATTGTAGAATCTCTCGGTAAAATAATTTCATTAGAAAAAGAATCGGCAAACCTGCGGATCCGGATCTCAACTCCTTTTCTATCAGAACTGAAGGTTGATCAAAGTATTTCGCACAATGGCGTTTGCCTGACCGTCGAAAAGATCACAGGCGAAAATTATGAAGTAGTGGCAATCGCTGAAACGCTGGAGCGCAGTAACCTTGGAGAACTTAAGTCAGGTGATTTTATAAACCTGGAACGATGTATGAAAATCGGCGACCGCCTGGATGGACACATGGTACAAGGCCATGTAGATGAAACTGCAGTTTGCAAATCCGTTGAGGATAAAAATGGAAGCTGGCTGTTTACATTTCAGCTGAAGTCCTCTTCCGCAGAATTATTGGTGGAGAAAGGTTCAGTCAGCATCAACGGTGTTTCACTAACAGTGGTTGAAGCAGAGCAGGATTATTTTTCAGTCGCCATCATTCCATACACTTTTGAAAACACCACCTTTCAGTTTATCACTGCAGGAACCAAAGTGAATATTGAATTCGACATCATTGGTAAATACGTGAAACGAATTCTTGCAAACAGGAGTTAGTTTCCTGCTTTTAAAAGATTGCTTTTGCGACGCGGGTGGTTATTTCAGCATTACCCATCGTATAAATGTGCAGACAAGGCACTCCGAACCTGATCAGGTCTTTGCATTGCTGTATGCACCATTGAATACCCACTTCTTTCACTTCCTTGTCCGTCTTGCATTTTTCTATTTCGTCAAGCAAGTCATCAGGTAAATCAATATGAAAAGTTTTCGGAAGTCCTGTAGATTGCTTCTTCGTAGTAATTGCTTTGAGTCCGGGGATAATAGGAACAGTAATGCCTGCCTCGCGGCATTGGTTTACGAAGTCAAAGTACCGCTGGTTATTGAAAAACATCTGCGTGACAATGTATCCCGCTCCTGCATCAACTTTTGCTTTCAGGTATTTCAAATCACTCTTCATGCTTGGAGCTTCGAAATGTTTTTCAGGATATCCGGCAACGCCGATACAGAAATCAGATGGTGATACCTCTTTTAGTTCATCATCAAAATAAATACCATTGTTCATGTTCACCGCCTGCTTCACAAGGTCAAGCGCAAAATGATGCCCATTGGGATCAGGAATAAAATTGGATTCAGTTTTTATTGCATCACCACGTAACATAAGCAGGTTATTGATCCCTAAAAAACTCAGGTCGATCAAAGCATTTTCTGTCTCCTCCTTCGAAAATCCACCGCAGATAATATGGGGCACCGTATCGACCTTATACTTATTCATGATGGCCGAGCAAATTCCAACTGTTCCCGGGCGCTTGCGGATGGAAAATTTTTCCAGTAATCCATTTTCCCTTGTCTTATAAACATACTCTTCCCGGTGATAGGTAACATCAATAAATGCAGGGTTGAATTCCATGATTGGATCGAGAATATCCCATATACTTTGAATACTCTTACCCTTCAGCGGAGGAAGAATTTCAACGGAGAAAAGGGTTCCTTTTGCGTTTGCTATATGTTCGGTTACTTTCATAAAGGCGCAAATATAGTTGACTTAGTTGATTGGCTAAAGAGTTGATTTGTTGAATAGTCGACGACATGGGAATCATGGATAATTCAAATGACGGGCAAAATGCTTGTTTTGAATCATACCCGGGAACACAATAGGGCGAACCTTTAAATTAAGGATAACTCATTTACTTCAACCAATAAACTATTCACCTAATAAACTATTCAACCATTCTTGTAGCTTTGTGCTCCATGAAACTGAAACATCTTCTTTTTCTGATATGCCTTTTTTCATTGTCTGCTCAGGCTCAGGATATGATCATCACGCAATATGGCGATACACTGAACAATAAAATAATCTACTCGACAAAGAGGTACTTGTTTTATGTCGACAGCAATTATTACGGAAAGTATTTTGTGAAGGGGATCAAGAAGAAAAGAATGACGGAATCCAAAATGAACGTTTATAAGGTTGACCGAAATACAGCAATGATGAATCAGCGTGCGCAGGATGTGATGGGAAATGCTTTTATGCTTCAGGGAGGAATTCAATTGGGTTTTATTCCTTTACCTGTTGATTCAGAGTCAACCTCGAGCTGGAAAAAATTTATTGGAGATCTGCGGCTCGGATTGTCATACAATGGTTCATTCCTCATGCGTATGCGACCGCATTCTTTTATCGGGATTTTTATTGATGATTTTCACAGCTCCGCATTTGCAGAGAAGCTGGACATTCCTGATGGCAGCGGAGTGATTCAGCACCTTCAGAATATCAAATCCAGCATCAGTATGTTTCAGTTCGGACCTGAATTTCTGCTCTTCCGTGATTCAAAAAAATTCAAACATTTTTTTATTGTTTCAGGTGGAATCGGATATACCCGATTCAGATGGAACATAAGTGCAGCCAACAGATCATCAGAAAGTTTCACGGCATCGGGTGTTGGAATTCGAGGCAGTATTGCCAAAACATGGGCGATTGGAAAGTCTTTCATCGTAGGCCCGAATTTCAAGTTTCAACTGGCTGTTTTGGGTAATGCGGACGGACTTGCCGGTGGGGTTCTTCGAAGCAATCTAGGACTGACAGTACTCGTGCACTGATTTTTAACTGCTTATTTCGCCCTTCCCCTTAAAAGTGTAACTTTGCGGCCCTTCCGAAGAAAGTAGGCAGTTTGCAATAGGCAGTAGCCAATAGGCAAAAAAACCAAATCCTCCCTTCCATTTCGTAAATTCGTAAGGATTCGCTATTCGTACCATGAAGAATATTAGAAATTTTTGCATTATCGCCCATATTGACCACGGCAAAAGTACTTTGGCTGACCGGTTATTAGAATACACGGGAACTGTTGCGGGCAAACAAATGCAGGCACAGGTTCTGGATGATATGGATATTGAACGTGAGCGTGGAATCACAATTAAAAGTCATGCAATACAAATGAGTTATGAGTTGAATGGTGAAAAATACATTCTCAACCTCATTGATACTCCCGGACACGTTGACTTTTCTTATGAAGTATCGCGCGCAATTGCAGCATGTGAAGGTGCGCTTCTCGTAGTAGATGCTGCGCAAGGCATACAGGCGCAAACTATCAGCAATCTTTACCTCGCTGTTGAACATGGCCTGGAAATAATCCCCATACTTAATAAAATTGATCTTGAAAGTGCAAATCCTGAAGTCGTAAAAGACCAGATCGTTGACCTGGTCGGATGTGATCGCGAAGGGATCATTCCGGCAAGTGCCAAAAGCGGCATCGGCATTTACGATATTCTGGAAGCCATCATTAATAGAGTACCTGCTCCCAAAGGAAATCCTGAGGCGCCATTCAAAGCGCTCATCTTTGACAGCGTATTCAACCAGTTCCGCGGCATCATTGCCTACTATCGGGTAATGGATGGAGAGATCCGTTCAGGGGATCACGTGAAATTTGTAAATACGGGAAAGGAATACAATGCTGATGAAATTGGTGTTCTTAAACTTCTAAAAGCACCTCAAAAGATTGTCAAGACAGGAGATGTAGGCTACATTATCAGCGGCATTAAAGAAGCGAAAGAAGTAAAAGTAGGTGATACCATCACGCACGTAGACCGCCCTTGTGAACAGGCCATTAAAGGTTTCGAGGATGTTAAGCCAATGGTGTGGGCAGGTATTTATCCGGTGGATACTGATGAGTATGAAGAACTACGCAAGTCCATCGAGAAACTGCAGCTCAATGATGCATCACTGGTGTTTCAACCCGAGGCATCAGCAGCACTTGGTTTTGGCTTCCGTTGCGGATTTCTCGGACTACTTCACATGGAAATTATCCAGGAACGTCTAGAGCGTGAATTTAATATGACGGTGATTACAACCGTACCCAACGTAAATTATACCGCATACCTCACCAATGGCGAAGTAAAAGAAATTCACAACCCGAGTGAGTTGCCTGAACCCAATTACATAGCGCGAATTGAAGAGCCATACATCAAAGCGCAGATAATCACCAAGAGCGAAT
Source organism: Bacteroidota bacterium (assembly GCA_026391975.1). Classification (GTDB taxonomy): domain Bacteria; phylum Bacteroidota; class Bacteroidia; order AKYH767-A; family 2013-40CM-41-45; genus JAPLDB01. The sequence continues at coordinate 16,895 of JAPLDB010000017.1, forward strand.
TCATCGGCGCCATCATGACATTGTGCATCGGTAAGCGCGGAAATATTATCGGCCAGCATTACCTGACTACAGACCGTGTAGAGCTTCAGTTCGACATGCCCCTCGCTGAAATTGTTTTTGATTTTTACGACAAGCTGAAAAGCATTTCGAAAGGATATGCTTCCTTCGATTATCATCCACTACTTTACCGCGAAAGCGAGCTCGTAAAACTTGACATCAGGCTGAACTCTGAACCGGTAGATGCCCTCAGTGCACTCGTGCATCGCAGCCATGCGCAGGAATTCGGACGCAAGATGTGCGAGAAGCTGAAAGAACTCATGACCCGCCAGCAATTTGAAATCATTATACAGGCAAGCATCGGCTCAAAAATCATTGCACGCGAAACAGTAAAGGCATTGAGAAAAGATGTGACAGCAAAATGTTATGGCGGTGACATATCACGTAAGCGTAAGCTCCTCGAAAAACAAAAAGAAGGAAAGAAACGCATGCGCCAGGTAGGCAATGTTGAAATTCCCCAAGAGGCATTTCTGGCTGTGTTGAAGCTGGACTAATTTAATATTGGATTTGCCAGGGAGGAATCACCGATGCAATCTCTTCATCGATAACTCCTGCCTTCAATGTATTGACGTTTTCCAATTTGCAGATTAGATTTGTAAATTCGTAAAAATTCGTATTTCGTACCTCATCCTCTCCGTTCATCCACAAACCTCATCACCTTCCTTCCCATACTATTTTTATTCTGTAATGCCTCAATTTTTTCGTTTGCAGTAAATTCCAGTTTGGGCGCTACCCTGAGTTTGGCTTTGATATGATCGACAAGCTCTTTTTCAAATTCCGGGTCCGTGTTTTTTGAGGCGACGAGAATCTTAATTTCGTCAGTCCCGGTTGAATTCGTTGATGCAACCACAACATAATTGCTGATGTCATCAAACCTTCCGAGGATGTCAAAAAATGCCTGAGGATAAAGTGTAGTTCCTTTGTATTTGATCATCTGTTTTTTCCTTCCGATCACAGGACCAAGACGAATGGTTTGCCTTCCGCATTTGCATGGATCAGAAAAGTAATGACAAACGTCGCCTGTTTTATATCGCACCAGTGGAACGCCTTCTACGCCAAGTGTAGTTACAACGACTTCTCCGGCTTCTCCATTCACCACCTGGTTTCCATTTTCATCGAGCACTTCCACGATAAGCAATTCGGGGTGATGATGCCCGCCATTGAATGCATTGCACTCGGTAAATGCTGTTTGCATTTCAGTGGATGCATAGGTTGAATAGAGCTCAACATTCCATTCGCTTAAAATTTTCTCAGCGAGAACAGAGTAAGAAAAATCAGGTGTACGGATTGGTTCACCAATGCAAATTGCCTTTTTAATTCCTGAAGAATTAACGTCAATACCATGTTGTTTTGCAAAACGGATCAACGGCAACATGAAAGAAGGAACGGTTATCAACGCTGTAGGTTTTATCTTCTTTATTGTATCCCACTGCAGTTCCGGTATTCCTGAACCAACACGAATTGCTCCGGCACCCATCCTTCGAACACCCATGTAATAGGCAAGTCCGGCCATGAAGCGCCTGTCCAGCGTAGTAATGATCTGGTAAATATCCTCTGCTGACCCATTTGCACAAACAAGAGAGAGGTATTCATTGTACTCCAGTCGTTTGAGATCGTTCTCTGTCAATCCGATAATGATCGGCTCACCGAGGGTACCGGAAGTTGTTACGTAGTCGATGATTCTGCTTTTGTCTACACAAAAGAAATTGTCATTGTGCAGCTGGAGGTCTTCCTTTTCAGTAAACGGAAGATTCCTGAGATCTTCTACACCTTTGATCTTATCAATAGAAATTTTTTCCTTTTGGGTTTCTGATCCTGGTACTCGCGTTGCTCGCTAAGTGGTCTGAGTTCTAGTTTGGGAATTGACATAGTATTTACCCCTTCGAATAGCTAATCTGTTACGAAAATACGAATTACGAAATGAGTCGATGACAATTCGTATTTTCGTTTGACCTCATTCGTTATTCGATGGGGTAATTAATTTTTATTCACATTTTTTCAATTCACTCTCAATTTTATTCTTTTCATTCAAACAGGAAGGTTCCTTTAAAAGCGCAATTGTAAAATACTTTTTTGCCTCTCTTTTATTGTCGTGCGCAAGATAATATTCACCTGCCAATGCATAAGCATAATAATAATCAGGGTTGGTATGAATGAGTGAAAGGATCTGTGACTCGCTGGCCTGATAATCTACATTCTTAGCAGCAAACTGAATGTATTTTTTGATGATCCTGAAAGCAAGAAAATCATAATACCTTTTCGAAGTCAGAAATGTATCAGCCGGTATGTTACTTGCTTTATCATAGATCTCATTTTCGCCATGCGCATGTTTTGATCTTGCAAATGCACTGTCTAAATCATAACAAACGAATGCTCCCAGCTGCCATGGGTTTGTAGATATCCAGGCAAGCTTTTGCTCCGGTTTGAAAATAACAGAATGATGTGCAATGAGTTGATTGATGGCCTGTTCATTTCCTTGACCGATGTTTTTTTCATAAAGACCCTTGCGGTCGCGGAGAATAGCTGCAGCGGCAGCAACAGAAAGTGGCGGAGATTCCGAGAGCAGATTCTTCACTCTTTCATAGCGAAATGCCGAAGTGCTTTCGATTTTATTCTTTGTATTCTCTTTATCGCTTGCAAATGAATCGCTCTGAAAATGATTGGAGCAAATCAGCTGATTCCCTGTTGATTCAAATACGTCTTGTTTTGTCGGAGATTTTTCGATGATCACTGTTCGCTTGTCACCGGCAGAAGCTACCATGATGGATTCAGAAACAAATGTTTTTCTGGCAGAGGCGATCTTCACCGCTTCATCAATGTTGTGTGCATACTGGAGTATTTCACGAACAAGAATGGAAATCGGCGTTGCAGATTGGGTAGGTGCTTCTGCAGTGCCCGCATTGATTGTTACTGCAAGTCCGGCGTCATTCATTCCGGAAACGGCGCCGATCATTCCGGGCCAGGTAACTGACATGAAATCGATCCCGCTATCAGGATGACAAAGCAGGATGATCTTATTCTTTGCAAAATCGTCACCGACATAAAAATCGAAATTCCGTGCGACGAGCAAAGAACTGTCTTCGGTCTTATTGTTCCAGGCAGAGAATGATGTACAGCCCACCACAAAATTCCTGGATTGCAATGCATGCCCGATGTCATGTGCAGCATGGTAATTCAGCATGCGCTGGTATTTCGGTCCTACGAAATCATATTTATCGGGAGCGGAAAGCGATTCACCATAAATCTCTTCGAGAAATTCCTTCGGAACATATTCATCCATATCTCTGTTGAACCAGGCTACCAGGTACTTCAGAAACCGCAGGTAAAAATCAGAAGGAATTATTTTCCTGATCTCAGAGATGAAAACGTCTTCCTGAAATTCCAGCAATTCCTTTCCTAGGATTCCAATTACTGCACCCCGTTCAAACGGCTTTCCTTCCACGTACATTTCCCACATTCCGTATTCATTCTTACGCAGGTAATTATTTCCGACCGTATAAAAATCCTTAGAAATCGTCTTGCGCTGAAGCTTGCTTGCACTTTCATCAGGCACCTTTGGCGGATTGATCTTAACAAATATCACCAGGTAAAGAATGGCCAGGCCGATCAATACGAGCAGAGAAATGAAAAAATATTTAATGCCTCTCAGAATGATCTTCCACATAGATTTCTGTTATGTCCTTTTTCTTCTTTGAGAAAGGAAAGGTTGCGGCTTTCTGCCTTTCTTATCCTGAAATGCGCCGGCAAATTCCGGGTCATCCTTTTTCCGTTGGCCATCAATTTCACGCAGCATCAACTGATTTTCTTCATTTGGAGTTTCAGCGATCTCAACTTCAGCAGGAATTTCCATTACAGGAATTTTCTGACCAATCAACTTCTGAATTTTTTTCAGATGATATTCATCGTTCGGAGAACAGAATGTGACGGAATCACCGGTTTGAAAAGCACGTCCTGTTCTGCCTATTCGGTGGATATAATCTTCATACACCAGTGGAACATCAAAGTTGATCACGTGGCTCACCTCCAGAATATCAAGTCCTCGCGCGGCCACGTCCGTTGCAACTAAAAATCTTATTTCTCCGGCATGAAATGCCTTCACTGCATTCATGCGAGTATTCTGGTCTTTGTTACCATGAATGATGCGCACCTGCTGCTCACCGAATTTCCTTTCCATGTACTTGCCGATGTTGGCAGCCGTCGCTTTTGTTTTGCAAAAAATAATTGTCTTGCGAAATGCTTCATCGGTGAGCAAATGCAACAACAGGTTTGTTTTTGTTTTCAGGTTTGGAACATGATACAATACCTGAGAAACAGATTTGGCTGTCCGCCTTTCAGGTTCAATGCGGATCACCACTGGTCTGTCGAGAAAACTATCAGTGAGTAATTGTATCCTGTCGCTCATGGTGGCAGAGAAAAGCAGGTTTTGCTTTTTCATCGGAACAATTCCTAAAATCTTATCAATTTGCCTTTTGAATCCCATGTCGAGCAATCGTTCTGCCTCATCGAGGATCAGCATCTGAATTTTCTTCAGAACTAAGTGTTCTGCTGAATAGAGGTCCATCATCCGGCCGGGAGTTGCCACGAGGATATCCACACCTTTTTCGATCTGTTCAATTTGCGGTTTGATCCCTACTCCGCCATATACCGCTGCCATGCGCAAGTCCGTATATTTTCCAAGTTTATTCATGTGTTCCAGCACCTGTGTTGCCAGTTCCCTCGTTGGAACGATGATGAGGGCTCTTGGAGAATCTCCCTGGGCAAACTTGATTTTCATCAGCACAGGTAGCAGGTATGCAGCTGTCTTTCCGGTACCCGTCTGGGCAATACCCAACAGGTCAACCCCTGCAAGGATCTGCGGAATGGCTTTTTGTTGTATTGCTGTGGGGTGCTCAAACCCGGCGTCAGAAATAGCGCTGAGTAATTGCTTGTTTAGCTTGAATCCGGAAAATGAGGGGTAATCTGACGACATTGCGCCAAAGATACGTTGAATAGAGATGTGCAAATATGAAAATGTGCAGCGAAACGTTTCTGACCCTACACTTCACTCCTTTATTATTTTCCTAACCACCCTCCCCCCTTCACTCTCCAGCACCGCAAAGTAAACCCCGCTGCTTAACTCATGCACATCCAAAACTACTTCACTTGTATTTACAGTGCCAATTATTTTTTTTGATAAAACTACATCTCCAAGTACACTGTAAATTTTTATTTCTCTTGCTTTTGCCAGGTACCCTTGAAGTTGTACATGCAGTTCTTCTTTGCAGGGGTTGGGGTAAACAGAAAAACTAATTGGTTGTTCTTTTTCTATTGCAAGGTACAAGCCGGTGGTGTCGAAGGAGAAGTTATCGACAAAAATTCCGAAATCAACAACACCTGTTTTCCCTCTGGCTGTAATATACTTGGTATTTATGGAAGGAGTAAAAAATACAAAATGTTTTGTCCAACCAGT
>JAPLDB010000213.1 GCA_026391975.1 Bacteroidota bacterium
GTTCATTCAGGATGACCGGATAACCGGTTAATGTCTTTGGGTACCCTGAAAACAGATCTATGCGTCTGATAAAAAACAATTTTAACCTGAACCAGACAAACTGAATAATCTGCCTGAATGGTGTGTAAATTAAAAGTGAAATTGTTTTTTGAAATTTCATTTGCTGCTCAGCTAACTACTTCGTTGTAAAGTGAAAGAAACCGGGACATCACTTTTTCAATGGTGAAATTCTCCAGTACAATCTTTCTCCCTTCAATTCCCATTTGTTTCCTGCGTGATTCATCTTTCAGCAGGATCAAAATTTGTTTTGCGAGGTCTGCTTTATTTTCCCTTTCAAACAACAATCCTGACAATTGATCATGCACAAGCTCATTCATAGGTGATTGATTCGTGGTAACAACGGGCAAGCCAAACATCATGGCTTCCAATAAAGCGTTTGGAAACCCTTCTTTACGAGTTGGAAAAACAAACATGATAGACTCCCTGAACAAAATATATTTTTCTCTTCCTGACACAGGGGGACTAAAATAAATAACATCATTCACCAACAGTGTATTTATTTTTCTCTGAAGTTTTGCCTTCAACCCCTGCTCTTCTTCCGGTCCGCAAATTTCAATGACTGCGTTCTGTTGCATTAGCTCAGATTTAATTTCGGAGGCAGCATCAATCAGCAGGTCAAGCCCCTTAGAAGAAACAATCCATGAGAGACAAAGAATTTTTTGTTTACCAGTTTTGATTGCATCTATTTCACTCATGCCAATGTGTTCTACGGCATTTGCAATAACCCTTATCTTATTCTCAGAAACAATGCCTTCCTGAAGGAGAAAGGTTTTGATCCCGCAATGCTGACAAAGCACAATAGACTGGTGTTTCAAAAAAAAGCAGACCATTTTTTTTTCAATGGCTGAACATTGGCGATAGAATTCATCAAAGGCACCCCGGAAATTTAAGATCGTCCGGCTGCCGGTGAGTCGCAGGAAATATCCAAGCACCAGTTTCTCGAACATTGCCAGCCTGGTGCATGATGCAAAAATGTGTACTACCTGTATCCTCCCTGTGAGACAAATAAAAAATGACGAGCAAAAAACCCGTAAAGAACTTGCAATCCTTAAAAGTATTTGCTGTCCGGGAACAGGTAATGCAACAACCCTCCATGCCATTTCATTTTTCAAACCGGAAAGGAGTAGTCTTGCCGATGTTGCCTGACCTCCGATTACACCTGGCCGGCATGAAGCGATCAACAAAGCCTTTATTTTCTTTCCCTGTTCCATTTCCTCTTCAATTTGAAAGCTTATTAACAAGTCCAAGGTATTCTGTTGTCGCCTTGCCTGCATCATATCGCATTGCACTTTCCAAAAGCTTGCTTGCGGCAACCGGATGCCTGATCGCGTCTTCAATAGCATCAGCAAGCGCAGCCGGATCATTCATCGGAACGATCCTTCCCGACTTTCCATCTTCCAGAACATCCCTCACTCCGCCAGGGCAATCAACGCTCACTGCCTGAGCTCCACATGCCATAGCCTCTACAAGTACTGCAGGACCGCCTTCATAAAATGAAGTAACAACGCATACAGCAGCGCGTTTCAGCCAGGGATAAGGATTCAGCACATTTCCCTGCAGTTTTGCTTTGTCATTTAATCCTGATTCAGTGATAAGCCCTGAAAGTTTTTTACGCTCCGCTCCTTCTCCGATTATTAACAACCGGCAATCAATGCGTTTTTCCAGAATAGCAAAAGCGCGGATCAAGAGCTCAAAATTCTTGACAGGAGCAAGTCTTCCAAGTCCTATAATTACAGGCAACCCTGTTTCAAAGTACGCGTCTGCGACTTCTTTTTTCATCCCTTCCTTAAGGCTATCGTTAACGATCGGATTAAAGATAACATGTATTTGCTCCGGGCGCCCAAACCTATTCTTCAGCAGATCCTCTTTTACGGGATTCGAAACAGCTATGATGGCATCTGCTTTGGGATAAAGAAACCGGACCAACTGCCTGTTAATCGCTGCTGATCTACTCTTAAAAGTATTGAAGTGAGCACCTGTTGGTGTCGGTTCAATCAGGATCATCTTAGTTTGTACCTGCGCAAACAATTTCGCCACCATTGCAATTAAATTGATGTGAATCTGTGTACTGAATAATGCAACGGGCTTTTCTTTCCTTAAAAATGCAATGAGTGGAAAGAGTGCCAATGACGTCCGGTTTTTATTGAACTGAACAACCCGGACTTGCTTTCTTATTTCATCTTTTAATGTTTCGCCCGGAGTGAGAGTAAGCAAAGTTACAGGGCAACTCACTGAAAGATGATTTGCAGCTTGTATCATCATTCTTTCTGAGCCGCCCATTTGCAATGAACCGACCAGTAGAACAACATCCCCGGTTTTTTCCTTCATACGTTCGGATTGAAATCAGGATTCTCAGCCAAAGTTTCACCATCCTCTGCCTCACCGTTGATATTCCAGAATTTTGCTGCCAGCATAAGTCCGGTTCCCACAGCAAATGCTTTGTGATAGATCATAGGATAAAACAACAGAATTACCGGAATAACAACAATGAATATATATATGCCTGTTACTTGTCTGTTATTTAATGAGTTCCTTTTCAACGCACGGGAAAAAATATACAACATGCACAAAAAGGATATGATTCCCGGAAGGCCCCAGTAAATCCACACCTGAAAGAAGGCACTATGAATAGGCTTTGCTTCGTGGTAAGAGGAAATATTGGTAATCCCGGAAGCAACAGCCCAGCTCTTCCAGTAATTTCCCATTCCCACACCATCAAAAAAATAATCTTTAAAATGCGTGAACATTGCGGTATAAAGCCTGGCCCTTGAATCAACTTCCCGAATTTCTGTAAAATTTAGTGTTGAAACAATACGTTCCCAAACAACCTGAGGAATGAAGAAGTACATAAATAAAGAAACGCAAACAGCCGGAATGATGAGGCGCTTCCACGATATTTTACTTTTGAATAAAAATATTCCCATGCCTACAACAAGCACCAATGCACCTGTTCTTGAGGCCGGCAATAAGGTTCCGATGGTTGACAAAACCAAAAGAATAAACAACATAATTTTTTTCCACTTAACTTTTTGATAAAAAAACATTACCATTCCGAGAATGGCACCGATACTGGAGAGAATTGAAACGTCATCAACATAATCTTTTACAGTAAGGTCTTCAAAAGCAGTAATTCTGGCTCTTGAAGCTTCATCAAATCCGGCAGCAGAATAGGCTGTTAAAAAATCAAAGGTTCCCTCGATAATAATGATGGCATTTAGCGCAGAGCAAAAAATAAATGTGTACATTATTACATCAATGGTCTTCGAGTTCCGGCATAATAGAGAGATGCAAAACATTCCTGAAGACATGGAAATGAATCTTGTAACAACAGAATAGTCAGAAGACGGATGGAAGCTTTCCATCAGTGCACAAACGAGGGCAAAACCAATTACAGCAAGGAAATAATAACTGGAAAGTACTTTTTCGAAAGTTTGTATACGGGTTACAGCAGAATAGAAAAAAGCAATTACAAAGATCCAGAAAGGTGTGCTACTACCTGCGAAATAAGGCAAATAAGGCTCAAAAAAGATAGATGCAACAAGCATCCCCAGTAGAAAGCGGTCAATAACGGAAAAATGAAAAACGACGTCTGAATCCTTCAGCATTATAACGGCAAACCTACTTGATTTTTTTTAAAGAGTTGGGAACAGAAATGAATATTGTATGGTGAAAACAGTCGCACTTCATTGTAAAATTTTATAAAAGTCCGGCCTCCGGCAGCAGCCAAATCACCTGAATGGTTGTACTTTTGCCCAACACAGCGCAAATGCAAATCAAGGAACAGCAAAGCTTACTCTACCGTTTATTTGTTCTTGAGGAAGAAGGCCTTGCTCAGGATATTGAGCGGAAAATCTTCCGGCTGATCACTCTTCCAAACGGGACAACAAAAAACACTTCCCCCGGACGACTTGATTCACTGAATGCATTCTCACTACCATTCTTAGAGAAGATCCATTCTGCAAAAATAAAAGACATTGCCGTTTCTTCGGGAATCAGCAGCGTTGAATGGTCTGATCAGCTTAGAAAAAATAATTGCAAAGCGACCATTACAGCGACTGATCTTTTTGCGAGAGCCAATCTTACGATCTATTCCCGGAAGTTGGCTGTGTTGTCTGATACTTTTTACAATCCATTGCTCATTGAATACAGGAATTCATTCTACCGCACTTCATTTCCAACAGGCAGTTTACGTCACTATTGGGGGAAGTTGGTTTCAATGCTTATAAAGAGGTGTACACCGAATGATTTAAAAAAATCTCATTCGGTAATGCTGCTTTCGTTCGCATTTAAAAAATCCGGAGCCATAAGTTTCATTGAAGAAGACATTACGTCAAAGGCAGAGAAAAGTGAAATGGAAAAATATGATGTTATCAGGGCGGCCAACATCCTGAACAAAGTGTATTTTCCTGAAAATAAACTGAGAGAAATTATCAAGAACATTGCCTGCCAGATTAAAACAGGCGGCTTGCTTATTGTCTGCAAAACAGACGGCGAAGGGATTAACCATGCGCAGGTCTATTCAAAAACCGAAAATGCATTTACATCAGTTGGAAAACTAAATGA
>JAPLDB010000103.1 GCA_026391975.1 Bacteroidota bacterium
AAATTTTCAGGCAGGTTTAATTCAGCATGGGCGCCAGGTTCAGGGGTAAGTCCGCGAATGAAGTTGCGTATTTCTTCGGGGTTTTTATTAAAATCTATTTTGGTATTCTTCCTGTTGAGTTTTGGTGCCGGATTTAACTCACGGGTTTTTATCTGTGCCTGCTCTTTAAGGCTATAATCTTTATGCTCGATAGCAGTTACTGTCTTTTGAACCAGCTCTGCTCCGATATTTTTCAGACGTTCGTATAAAGAGCCGACATTTTCATTTTCAAGGATGTGAACTTTTTCCTGCATGATGATGCTGCCGGTGTCTATTTCATGCCGGAGAAAAAATGTGGTCACACCTGTTTCTTTTTCTCCATTCATAAGCGCCCAGTTGATAGGTGCGGCGCCTCGGTATTGAGGGAGCAGAGAAGCATGCAAATTAAAAGTTCCCAGTTTTGGAAATTTCCAAACTTGCTCAGGCAGCATCCTGAATGCAACGACGATCTGCAGATCAGGATTTAATTTTATCAGTTCTTCTAAAAAAGATGGATCCTTTAGATTTTCCGGCTGAAGAATTTTAAGCTGATGCTTGAGTGCGCATTCCTTTACTGCGCTGGTCTGAATTTTCTGTCCGCGACCCGCAGGTTTATCGGGTGAAGTGACCACAGCAATGATGTTAAACTTATTTTGGATAAGCCTTTCAAGTGTTGCAACTGCAAATTCCGGTGTCCCGTAAAAGATAATCGCTGGTGCTGACATAAAACCCAAAAGAATAGAGGAACGATTCGGCTAATATAGCAATTGATAGTATGCAATCCGCGTCAAATGCGGATTTTTGTCCACTTAAGGCTTCTGAGGAACAGATAGGAAACGACGCCCGTAAACAACCAGTAAATTGTTTCTGCAAGCCAGGCAATTTCAAGGCTCAGTTTGAGTTTGAAGACGACTGCAACCAGGTAAACCAGGTAGATCAGGATGGCAACAATCTCAATGTACAATGCCGTACGTGTTGCCCCGGTACCACTTACTGCGCTGATACATACAATGGCCATCGGGAAAATGACCATTGCAAGGCAAATCATCAGCAGACTTCCATAACTGTCGGCCGCAAGGGTTTTATCACTCGTAAACAGACCCATCAGCTGGACAGGGAAAATGATATTCAGAAGTACCATTACTATAGAGATTGCTGTTGCCATTTTGATGATCCTTTTAACAAGTGTAATCACTTCATCCTGCCGGCCCTGTCCTATCAGGTTGCCAACCATACTGCTTGCTGCAACGCTGAAACCCCACATGGGTGTCATGTCGATCATATACACACTGCGGGTAATATTTGAGATTGCAAGGGCATGTTTTCCCATCTTCTCAATGAATATAAAAAAGATGAACCATGCGCCCATTGAGATCAGATTCTGAACAACAAGCGGCGCCGACAATGAAATTGTTTTGGTGATGAGTTCCTTGTTAAATGACTTGAAGCGGAATAGTTGAAATTCTTTGATCGCATTTTTATTTGTGCTATATAAAACAAGGTAGATCAAACCAATTGCCTCAGCAATACTGGATGCCAGCCCTGCACCTGCAATTCCCATTTCCGGCATTCCGAGGTTGCCGAAAATAAGCGCATATCCTAAAATGATATTTACAATGGCCATCAGGAAAGAATAATAGCCCCATACTTTCGGAGAGGCAATGCCCACATAAAAGGAGCGGAATGCAGTTGCCATCATGACAAAGAAAATCCCGAAAGACCTGTACTTCAGAAATTGTATACATGCTTCGCTTACTTGCGGGTCTCCTACGAGCATCCCGAAAATCTGGCGGGAAAAGAATGCAAGCAAAATAAACTGGACAATGCTTAATCCAATCAGCAGAAAAAAACTGTGGTCGAAAATTTCTCCGATGGCAGCATGATTTTTTTCTCCCGCACGCCGAGCGATCTGTATCTGGGTTCCTGTTCCCAATGCAACACCGACCATAACCATCACAAAATAAAATACACCGCCGAGTGCTGATGCGCCTAGTTCTGTTTCGCCGATCCTGCCTAAAAAGATCGTATCGGTCACATTCAGAATTGTAACCGCAGCAGCCCCGATGATGACAGGATATGCCATACGCCAGATGTCACGGTAGGTAGAGTTGACCTGCATAAAAAAACTTAAGATTGAAGCGGAATAAACATAGAGGTTCCTAAGGTGTCGAATTTGAAACAGGAATGATCTTCCCGTTAAAAAGGGCAGGCCCGTCAATAGCAAACGCTGCAATGAATTTTGCTGCTTCAGCTGATGATGTTGCGGCTTTAAAATCCGGGAATGCAGCACTAAACATTTCTGTTTGAACACTCCCCATGCAAAGGCAATTCACAGCGATATTCCTGTCCTTGAATTCTTCCGCGAGGCATTCAGTAATCCCTGCCAATGCTGCTTTGCTTGAACTATAAGCCGACAGCCCTTTGAACTTTGCGCTTCCCTGAAAACCTCCCATGCTGCTGATGTTGATGATGTGATTCTTTTCTGTTTTGGAAAATAATGGCAGCAGTTTCCTGATCAGATCAACAATGGCAAATACATTCGTTGAATAAACATTTTTCCAGTCGCTGGATGTTAACTGTTCAAATGGTTTATTGATAAGCGTTCCGGCATTATTGACCAGGATATTGATGGACTTTTCTTTATGAGAAATTTCCTTTGCAACATCATCCAGAAAAGATTCACTGGTAATGTCTCCTGCAAGCAGATGGATCTTGGCACCTGGCTTCAGCATCAATATTTCGCTGCTGAGTTTCTCAAGGAGCGCCTTCCTTCTTGCAATGGCAAATACGGTATGTCCTTCAATTGCAAGCTTTAAGGCTAACTGATATCCGATACCTGAACTGGCACCTGTTATTACAAAATTCATGGTTTTCTATTGTTGAATGGGAATGCACGAATGTACGAAGGGAAAAACAATCTACCTTTGCACCTTGTTATTCTTTATCATGAAAATGTATCGTCTGCTGTTTTGTCTCTGTATACTCCCGGTTCTGATTTGTGGTACCGTGAATGCCCAGCAACAGGAGCGCAATGAGCCTCCTACTGTCAAAGATGATAGCTTTTGGGATAAGATTTATATAGGAGGAAATTTCGGTTTGCAGTTTGGTACGACCACAGTTGTAAATCTCTCGCCGCAGGTTGGATACAGAGTCACAGATAAGTTTGTTCCCGGCATTGGCATTACTTATATTTATTACAACTTTAGAAATCAATATACGAATTCAAGGTATGAAACGAGTATTTATGGTGGCAGCGTTTTTGGAAAATATTTTTTTACTGACAACCTGTTTGCCCATGCAGAATATGAAGAATTAAATCTGGAAGGCTACGATATTTACCTGAACAAGTATTCCCGGATATGGGTCCCTTCTCTTTTTGTGGGCGGCGGGTACAATCAACCGCTTGGCCAAAGAGGATTTATTCAGCTATTGCTTTTGTTTGAAGTGCTGCAGGACAGGAACTCTCCTTACTACCGGAACAACCCAGTTGTCAGGATAGGATTCGGCTTCTGATTTTTTTTCTGAATTTGTAGATAGTGTGCAGTACGATCGTAAGCATGATGATGCCTGCGCCATAATAAAATCCTGCATTCAGAATTTTTCCTTCCCCTGCAAATACCACCGCCAGGATGATGCCATAAATAGGTTCCAGGTTCAATGCAAGTGCAACTGTGTACGCAGATACTTTTTGTAACGCTTCAAGTGAAAGTACCCAGGTTAGTACGGTACAAACAAGAGAAAGAATCATGAGATATACCCAGTCCATTGAATCCGGAATGAACTTGTCTGTTGGCTGAAATTTCATGTAAACCGGAAATAGCAGGGTAAGAAATACAAACCCGCTGGCAAGCTCAACAAGACTGATCGTAAGAGGTTCGTGCTTCGATGCAATTCTTTTGTTTAGTGAGCTGAAGACCGCACTGAATAAGGCGCTGAGTATTCCCACAATAATTCCTGCAGAGGCTGTCGGATCTGATCGGTAAATGGTAGAAATGCCAATGACTGCAAGGGCGCTGAAAAAGATCTCCGTGTAATCAAACTTCTCTCTGTTTATAATTGGTTCAATGAAAGAAACAAAAAGTGCGATCGATGAAAGGCACACCATTGCAATGGATATGCTTGCCAGTTTGATGGATGCATAAAACGCCACCCAGTGCAACATCACCAGGATGCCGATTCCGCTGATGTGCGCAATTTGTCTGAACGATAGTTTGGGTATCTTTTTCTGATAGAGTAAAATGATAGCAACGGCAATTGCGCTGATCAGCATCCGGTACCATACAAGTACCCCTTCATTCAGTTGAATGAGTTTCCCCAGAAGCCCGGTAAAGCCCCAGAGGAAAATAGCCGCATGCATTTTTAAATACGCTTTCCGCAAAATGTGTGATTGATATAATGGCGCAAGTTAACATTTGGGTTAATTGAAAATTTAATCCGTTTTTCTTTACATCTCACTCCCGATAGCTATCGGGATCAAATCTCATATCTCTTTAAAACAAAACCGCTCCCGCCAAAGCGGGAACGGTCTTTCACCATGAGAAAATAAACCAATTATTATCCCGCAAAAACGGGATTACTCTACCACGAGTTTCTTTGTGATGCTGTCATCACCTTGTGTAATTTTTAAGAAGTAAGTGCCTTTCCCTTTTTCTGAAATATCAACCTGATTAAAATACTCTCCGCTGAAATCCTTTAAGGTTCTTGTATAAACTTCGTTTCCATTGGCATCACTGATCGAGATCTGAATATCGCCTTTTGACTGGGCAGTAAAACTTACAGACAGCTTGCCGTTTCCGGGGTTCGGATATACTTTGATCTTTGTGACCGGCATCGATGCAGTTGCTTTTGCTTCTTCTTTTTTCGGGAGTTTGCGTTTGTAAATAAAAATCTTGTCCCCGTCTTTTGTCGTTATTTCTTTTTCCAGCACTGGCGTTTCTTCATCCTTCGCTCCATAAACAACGATATGTTCCTCGTCATTCAGGCTGTCAGGTACTTCATCATTCATTGAATGAAAACGGAATTGAAATGATTTTCCTTTTTCGCAATCCGCTTCATTGGCCTCGTCATCATCACCGAAATAAAAAAATGAGTTGTTTGGAGACGGCGGCGCAGGTGGGGCAGGAGGAGCCGGAAATCCCGGTATGCTTAATTGAAGGTCGAAGTTTTCCGGATCCTTATCGTTAAATCCATACATTTCAATGTGCATGTCTTTCATTTCATCCCCGATCCCATTCAACTCTTCCTTTAGGTTTTTCATTTCCATTTCAAATGCCAGTCGTTCTTCCTTGCTCATTTCAGGGTGCTTGAAATGCATTGTCATATTGCCGTTGGCATTGAAATCGCCATCTTCAAAACCAATACCCTTCATATCTGCATCGAAATCAATATCCAGGTTTTTGAGGTATTCTTTGAGTGCCGGAAGCTGATCGGAAGTAATAGTCGTATCGATCTTCGTCTTTCTGCCATTTTCTTCTTTCTGGATCTTGATCTTTAGTTCAGATTTTTTTTCTTTTCCTTTTCCCTGAGCAAATGAAAATGAAACTG
>JAPLDB010000069.1 GCA_026391975.1 Bacteroidota bacterium
ATTGATTAATGTGATAGGAGAAAAAGTATTTGAGCAGTTTTCTGCAAATCAGGGAGTAGGTGTCCATAGCTTATTGATGGATGCTCCAGGAAAAGGGATGGCTGCGGGAATTTATTATCTGAAGATCAATACAGGATCCGGAGCGATGACTAAAATGCTGGTGAAAGACAATTGAGAATTAAATAATTCAAAATATAACGGGGAATGCTTTGCCTGCCTTTTACAGAAAGAATTCCTTCGGATCGAATGCTTAAAATATTGCCACGGATTCTCAGATTGGTTTATCTAATGTTTTAAATCTGTGAATCCGTGGCATTTCTAATTTTTTAATACCCGCCACTACGGACAGAATCCTGGCGCCACAGAATTTTCGACTGATTTCGGTGGAAATTAACAATTTATCGGAGGTTTGCTTTGGGTGGTATTATGTTCTACTTTTGATCGCTCAAATCAGCAGCCCTAAAAAGGCATTCTAAATACAACGAACATGTTTCTTCAAATTATTCTCGGGATTTTAGGCGGACAGGAAGTGATCATTATCGCCCTCATTCTATTGTTGCTTTTCGGCGGCAGAAAAATTCCTGAACTAATGAAAGGATTGGGAAAAGGCATCAGGGAATTTAAAGATGCCAGTAAGGGAGAAGAGAATGACAAGACAGAAGAGAAGAAGTAATTCTTTTAACTGTTGATCTCTGTTTTTATTATCAAAGGTCCGGCATTGTTTCAACGGTAATTTTATTTGGAGCTTCTTATCCGCATTATTTCCTGAACCGGAATGGTTTCTTTCACCGGTTCCAGTGCGCTTTGATCATCTGAATACATATACTGCACAAGACGCCTGCCCTTCTGTACATTTACAAAAAACACCTCACCGATTTTATCCTGCGGCAGCCGTTCGGAATTATCAAGGAATAGCCATCCGACTTTACGTTTATTATTTCTCAGGTAAAGCGTTGCAATCTTATTCAGGTGCGGAGTAAGTTCTTCAAAATTCATAGTAAAAGTGTTTAGTGTCGTATTTAAAATGATCAGGGTTTAAAATGATAAATGCTTGAAACAATTTTTTCTTCCAGTACTTCCTCTGCCTCTTCCGATTTGGTTTTACTGTCTATCGTTGCCGTTACATCTACGCGCGTATGTTCATCATCCATCGTAGAGATCTGAAACAATACATGCTGCTTTTGCGAGAACCATTTTCCATCCCTATAAGCAAGGACAATGGTTTCATTCAAATCGATTTTTTCGATTTCATACCCCTGCTTTTTTATCATTCTTTTTAAAAGTTGAATTACTTCCTGAACGGAACAATTCAACAAAGCGGTTTCCATAGCCATAACAATCACGTTTAATGATGAGTGAATTGAAGCCAGGAAAAATTCCGGTATCTGCGACTGCTTTAATATGGTTGTATTTGCAGTCCAACCGGAGCGTTTCAAAGCCCCGGTTGTTGAGGATGGTTAGTAAGACAATGCGAACATAATACATCCCTGAGCGATTGATTTTTATTTTCTGCCAACTATGATTTAGTGGATATGAACGTTGGCTTATTGTGGGCAAAAAGTTGTGTATGGTTGTTAAACAGTGCATTTACATTCGCCAATAACAGCTTTAGGGTGGAGAAACAGCGTTAATTGCGACGTGTGTAAGAATACTGTCAACTTTAATTTAACTTCATCCCTAAATCATCGTAAATTTTAGGAAAAACAAAACAAGTTTCTATTTTTGCATGCCTTGAACGGAAAACGCTTATGTAGATTGTTTAAACCAAAGAAATAAACGGATGAAGAAATCCTTCCAAAATATTAAAAAAGCATCGTTGCTACTTGCAGCGATGTTTTCGCTTTTATCTCCAGGCTACGCACAGGAGGAAAATACCGATTGTGCTCCCGGGGCGAAGGTTTGTGAATATGATCCGATTGTAGCCATGCTGGATAGTCTTGTAAACCAGAACTATATTCAGAGACTAAGTTTTGCAAGTAGCGGCACGCAACAAAATAATTTCCAGCCTTTTGAGATCCCTTCTTATTCAGATGAGGTGTATGCACAGCGCATTTCAAAAATCCAGAGCCCGATGGCTTTGGTGTATAACCAGCAGGTTCGTGAGTATATAGATATGTATGCACTCCGCAAGCGCGGACTTACGGAGCGTGTAATGGGACTTGCAAATCTCTACTTTCCATTGTTTGAACAAACCCTTGACCAGAATGACCTTCCGCTGGAATTCAAATACCTGAGTATTGTTGAATCAGCACTCAACCCGACTGCAAAATCAAGGGTAGGTGCTACAGGCTTGTGGCAGTTCATGCTTCAGACAGGTAAGATGTACAACCTGAAAGTGAATTCATATGTTGATGAACGCAGAGATCCTGTGAAGAGTACACAGGCGGCATGCGACTATTTCAAAAATATGTATGCCATCTACCATGACTGGTTGCTGGTGATCGCTTCATATAATTGTGGTGCAGGAAATGTGAATAAGGCAATTGCGCGTAGCGGAGGCAAGAAAACTTTCTGGGAGATCAGCAAATATTTGCCAAAGGAAACGAGAGGATATGTTCCTGCATTTATTGCAGTTACGTACCTGATGAATTATTCAGCTGAGCACAACCTCACTGCTGTTCCACCAGTCATTTCTTTTTATGAGGCTGATACAGTTCTTGTTGATCAGCAGGTTTCATTGCGTGATGTGGCGGAAGTTATTGATGTGCCGGTCGATTTACTGACCTATCTGAACCCGCTGTACAAACGCGGAATTATTCCGGAGGCTGACGAGCCACAGGTGTTGAGACTTCCTACCAATAAGATCAATACCTATATCGCAAGAATCGACAAACTGTTTACTCCTGATACCCAGCCTGACTTCACAGCAAGCAACGAATCTCAGCTGAATGATTTAATAACGAAACAGATAAAGAAATACCATACTGTCAGAAAAGGAGAGCACCTTTATTCAATTGCTGATAAATACAATTGTTCCATCAATGACATCAAGCGCTGGAATAAATTCAAAGGCACAAGAGTGTTTAAGGGCCAGCGCTTGCTGGTGTATGTATCTGTAAAGGAAAAAGCACAACTAAGCAGCGTGGTAAGTCATAAATCAGCGCTATCTGCTAAAGGAAAATCTTCTGAAAATGCCATTGCTAAATCAGGCGCTGCAAAGTCTTCCGGTACAAAAGCTAAAGTTCCTGCCTCTTTCAATACAACTGACGGAAAGTACACATGGCACGTAGTACAAAAAGGTGATACGCTTTACAGCATTGCCAAGCGTTATGAAGGAACAGTGGATGAGATCAAATCGCTGAATAATCTCAGCACCAATGAACTGAAACCCGGCACCAAGCTGCGGGTAAAGGTGAGCGGGTAAATCTGGCCCTTTACCGATTACCTATAAGCTAAAATCTTCCCGTTATTTTTTCTCTGTGTATCACCGTTCCTAATAGCTACCTGCCTGCATCGCTTTCGCAAAGCCGGTAGGCAAGGTTGGGATCTGTGGTTGGGGGCTGTTTTAAAGTCCCCCTTCGGGGGATTCAGGGGGGGCCGGCTGTTCTTAATACGCCCTCTCATTTATCCCCTGTATATAATTCACAAAAGCGCGGCTCACTACTTTATTACCGCCGGGGGTAGGATAGTTTCCGCTGAAGTACCAATCGCCACGGTGGTTCGGGCAGGCGCTGTGGAGGTCTTCTATCTTCTGAAAAATAATCTGTAGTTCTGATTTGCAGCCTTCGGGTTTTACAAGCTGTGCGATCTTTGCGGAGATTTGTTCGGCGCTGAAAGGCTGATAGATCATGCGCACATAATTCTTCATTCCTTCGCCGTTTTTTGCAGGGCCTTTTATTTCAGTTTCAAGTTGTTCTTTGCAACGCTCGAAGACCTCATCTACAATATGTTCCATATTATTTTCCTCAAGCAATTGAATGGCCGCCTTGAATGCAACGAGGTCCCCGATCTTAGCCATATCAATTCCATAGCAATCAGGATAGCGGATTTGCGGTGCGGAAGAGACGATCACAATTTTCTTCGGAGAGAGCCTGTCCAGCATTTTGATGATTGAATTCTTCAGCGTTGTGCCACGCACGATGCTGTCGTCAATCACCACTAAGTTATCAATGTCTTTGCGGATGGTGCCGTATGTAATGTCATATACATGCGCCACCATGTCGCTGCGGTCTGTATCGTTCGTAATGAACGTGCGCATCTTGGCATCCTTGATGGCAATCTTTTCCATGCGCGGACGGATGGAAAGAATTTCATTCAGTTTTTCGTCTGTTATGTTTGTTCCCAGCGCTTTTATTTTCCTCTTCTTTACTTCTTTCAGGTATTCTTCCATGCCCTGCATCATGCCATAGAAAGCAACTTCAGCAGTATTGGGGATAAAAGAGAAAACCGTATTGCGCAGGTCGTGGTCAACTGATGTAAGAATGCCCTGACAGAGTAATCTTCCGAGTTCTTTGCGTTCTTTATAAATATCAGCGTCGCTGCCGCGGGAAAAATAGATCCGTTCGAATGAACAACTCAACCGTTGCGTCGGCTCATTGATCATCTCCTCTTTTATTTTTCCGTTCTTCTTGATGATGAGTGCATGTCCGGGTTTTATTTCATGGATGCTTTCAAGCGGAACGTTGAATGCCGTTTGTATTGCCGGGCGCTCACTGGTAACAATGAGCACTTCTTCATCTTTGTAATAATATGCAGGACGAATGCCGGCCGGATCGCGCAGCACAAAAGCATCTCCATGTCCGATCATTCCTGCAATGGTATATCCGCCATCCCAGTTCTTGGATGACCTGCGGAGAATATTTCCGACGTCGAGATGTTCAGCGATGAGCGGAGAAATTTCCTGTTTGCTGTTTCCGAGCGATTTGAACTTCTGGTAAAGGATCTCATTTTCTTCATCAAGAAAATGCCCGATATTTTCCATCACCGTTACCGTATCTGCTTTTTCTTTCGGACTCTGACCAAGGCGGATGAGGTCATTGAACAATTCATCCACATTCGTCATGTTGAAATTCCCTGCCACAACAAGATTGCGTGACATCCAGTTGTTCTGACGCAGAAAAGGATGACATGCTTCGATGCTGTTGATACCGTATGTGCCGTAACGTAAATGACCGAGGAACAACTCACCACTGAATGCCACATTTTTCTTTAGCCAGTCAGGATCATCCAGCAACTTCGGATCTTTCTTTTTTACATCTTCAAACTTGGCATGTATGCGGGAAAAAATATCTGCGATGGCTTGTTTTTCAATTGAGCGGTATTGGCTGATGTACCTTGTGCCGGGCTCTACGTCAAATTTAATATTCACCACACCGGCGCCGTCTTGTCCGCGGTTGTGCTGTTTCTCCATTAAGAGGTACAGCTTATTCAGTCCGTAAATGGAAGTACCGTATTTTTTATGGTAATAAGAAAGCGGCTTCAGCAGCCGTACCATAGCGATTCCGCATTCGTGATGGAGGTGGTCTGACATGGCTGCAAAGGTACGGATTACCCGATGGAATTACGAATGAAATCCTGCGAATCCCAATAGCCATTGCGTCGAATAGCGAATGTGGATCGATTACACTGAATTAAGTTTAGGAATCACGCCCATACTAAAATAGCCCTGGCAGAATGACGCCTCCTTGCCGGCTGTATGCTTGCGCGTCGGCAGGCAGGGGCGGGGATGTGAGGGAGAACGGGGATGACCGCTTCCAAAGGTTCACAGTTCAATTCGGGGGATTGCCCGCCTGAACGAGTTCATTCGGGCAGGCTTCCCGCTTCGTTCCTCGCGGTCGCAATGACTACATATAATGGTGCTTCGTTTTTCCTGTCTCAAGTACTTAGCTACGAGGGCTGATATTCCCCCTCTGGGGGTTAGGGGGCCGCTGCTTCCCCCTTCGGGGGCCAGGGGGCCGGCTGTTCACCTCCTCGCCGTTATCCACCCCTCCGGATCCATCTTATTGCTGCCTTTCCAGATCTCAAGATGCACCTCGGATTTTCCTTCGTCATCCGTTTGCACTGTGCCGATCACTTGCTTGGTGGAAATAACATCTCCTGATTTTACGGAAACATCTTGAAGGTTAGAATAAACAGTGAAGTATTCGCCATGCTGAACGATGACGGCATATTTGTTCATGATCACAATAACTTTTGAAACCTTTCCTTCAAATACTGAACGAACCTTTGCGCCTTTTGAAGAATTGATGTCCACACCGCTGTTGTTAACTACAACATCTTTCCAGATAGGATGCCCATGCCGCCCGTAGGAGCTGCTGATGAATCCCTGCTCCACCGGCCATGGCAATAAGCCTTTGTTATTTTCAAATGCATCGCTCAACCGCATGGATTCAGGTGTGGCGGAAAGAATATATGGCGTACTTTCTACTTTTGTTTTTTTTGTATTTGCACTTGCAGTTAGTGTAGAAGCGGACCTTTTTCTGGCGGCCAGTTGTGCGGCTTCAATCTCTTTTCTGATTGCATTTTCAATCAACCTGTTCAACCGCGCTTCCAGTTTCTGCTTGTCCTTCAAATCGGATTTCAGTTTTTTCTCTTTTGATGCAAGGGTATTGACCATGGCCACTTGCTCCTGCTTCTCTTTGCTCAGATTGTTTTTTTCCTTTTGCTGAACAGTAAGTAAAACGGTCTTGTCTTTTTTTACTCCCGTAAGCAATCCTTTCTTTTTGGAAAGAGAGTCAGCCAGTTCTCTGATCAAATCCCGCTGGTGAATGCGGTAGGCGCTCAGTTGCTGCAGGTATTTCAGCCGCTGGTAGGCCTGGTTGAAATCGGAGGCGGAAAAAATAAATGACAGTTTGGAAAATGCGCCCTGGTTCTTGTAAGCAAAGTACAGCAGATCGGCATAATGCCTTTTGATCTCATCCATTCTGTGGAGGATGGAGTCGATCTGTGCATTGGTGTAATTAATCTGTCCGTCCACATTGCTGATCTCGGAATGGATGGTTCCTATTAACTCTGACCGGTAGCTGATCTGTTTATTCAGGGTAAGCAGCTGGCTCAGGGATGCCGTCTTGCTTTTCCGGGTCTGGCTGAGGAGTTTATTGGTGTATTCTATGTCCTTGTGGATCTGTTGCTTCTTCTTTTCAAGGTCTTTTTTTGATTCCGAGAATGCAGATAACGGTAAAAAGCAAATGGCAAACAGGAATAGCCCGGTACATGCTAAAGCAAGCTGTTTTGCAAAAGAAGTAGAAAGAGATTTTGAATTACCGGATGACATTTCTGCAGATTCCCTTATGGCTCACAATAAACGAAAGAAAATGAAAAAAGTTGTAGTTTTTAAGCGAGGTTAAACACAAAATTCAGGTATTAGAAACCACCCTTTAAGGCCACTTGCCAAAAACTTTATCCGGCAATGCAACGCAATTCGAAATTGAACAGGAATTTATTGCCTACCTCTCTTTATTTCCATCTTCCGGCTGTTCATTTCATGCTGCTTAATGCATGACTCCTACTTCCTTTCGTACTTCTCCGGAACAGTAAATGGAACCGACTGCGCTTCCCCTGATACAACTTTCGTATATTTTACTTTGATCTTTAGCGGAGTTGAGGCCGTTACAGTAACCACCAGATTCTGTGGAAAACGCTTCTGATCCACTTCAAAAAAGTCGCTGTATGCTGCCTCCAGTATGCGGTTAAGTCTGTCGTCAGTAATTTTTGATCGGTTTATCCTGTAATATTCATCAATCCAGAAATCCTGGATGATGGGCTTGGTCGGATCTTTTTCTTCCATGATGCGTTTGGTCTGGCGCTTGTTCAGCGTACTGAGAATTACAAACGTTGAATCTTCATACACCGATTTCAGTTTTTCATTTTTCAGGTATGGAAAATAATTCCCTACGAGAACGGCTTGCATGATCTCAAAATTAATCCGGGCTTTGAGCATGTCATCCAGGAAATCAAACCCTCGTGCTGTGTATGTTTTGCGGAGGCGGTTCATGATCTTCATGCTGTCGGGCGTAATGAGCACACGCACTGCTTCAATACCAAGCAGCGGAGTAACCGAGATCCAGATAACGCTGTCTTTTTTAACCCTGATGTTTACATCAAAAGTTTCAGGATTATTTTCTCTGTCCGTAAATTCCACTTCCGCTTTTGCAGTCAGCCATTCAAAATCGAACTGGTGCACCGTGAGAGAGTCAAACAATTCAATTACGTTGTTACCTTTCAGCTTGACGGGATGGGGTGTATCAACAATTTTTTTGGTTGGATGGCAGGCAGAAAGCAGCAGGAGGCAGCAGCAGAATGCAGTAAATCCAGAGCGAAAAAAATAGTTTAATCCCCGCATTTTAAAGAATGATGGACGATCAGTTGAAAGCAGACCTTCTGTTACTCAATAAGTTTTTTTCCTTCAAGCTTCCTGTCAAGAAATTCAGAATATCCTTCGCCGGCATTTTTTGCCTTTTGCCAGTACTCATATGCCTTGTTTGTATCGCCGAGTTTGTAAAGGATGTCTCCGTAATGCTCAAGCACTGTTGCGCTTTTGTCGCTGCCATGAGACAGGGATTTTTCAATCCATATTTTTGCTTCGCTGTACTTTCCCTGTTTGTACATAATCCATCCGTAGGTGTCTTCGTAGGATCCCTGGTCAGGTTCAAGTGCATTGGACTCCTTGCTCATCAGTTCTGCCTTGTCCATTTTTTCCCCGCGCACGGATAAAAAGTATGCATAGTTATTGAGAACATTTACATCCTTCGGATTCAACTCAAGGGCTTTCTCATAGTTCTCGTCGCTTTTTGCATAGTCTTTCAATTCGTTGTATGCTTCACCCAGACTTGAATAAAACTGTCCTTCGAGGTTCTTATTGTCAACGATGAGCTTCACTCCGGTATTCAGTGATTTGACAGCATCAGCATATTTTTTCTTCTGTGAATTCGCAAGACCATTGAAGAAGTACCCCAGTGGCTGATCAGGAAAATTGCTGATCGTTTCTTCGCTTTCCGTCAACAATGAATCCCATCGTTGCAACTGAGATTCAAGGAACATCAATTGCTGGGCAATTGTAAATTCTTTTGCACCGAGTTTTTTTGCAAGCTGGTATTCATCAAGTGCTTTATCATACTGTTTATCCTGGATAAGAAAATCGCCATACACGGCATGTGCGCGGGGTTCTTCCGGATTTGCTTCAATGAGCAGCTTACTCATCTCAAGCGCCTGTTCTTTCATCTCCGGATGCAGTTCAATGAGCGCATAGTAAGAAGCGAGTATCTGGATCTTTGTATCAATGTCCAGCTTCTTGTTTCCAAAAGCTTTTTTCAGTTCTGCAACTGACTTTTCCTTGTCTCCGTTTGTGCGGTAATAATCTGCCAGCGAAAGGTGTATGTAGGGATTCTCAGGATCAATTTCCAGCACCTTATTATAGATCTCAAGTGCTTTTTCTTTCTGCCCAATGTTCTGATAAAGCTCAGCCAGCATGCCATAAGCCTGTGCGTCTTTCGGATTTTCATCGATCAGCTTTTGCACTTCAGCAATGGCTTTGTCTGTTTTGCCGAGTTGCATGTAAAGGCGCTGCTTTTGCATGACGACGTCTTTATTCACTCCTATCTTTGCTTCAAGTTTGTCAAGTACCTTGATGGCATCAGATAATTTGTTGGCATAGATCAGCGCTGAAGCCCATTCGAAATAATAATCCAGACGGTCAGGCTTGTCTTTAAGTAACTGCTCATACACGGTTGCAGACTCTTCAAACTTCCCGTTCTTCTGAAGGATCTCAGCGAATGACATGGCATACCATTCATTCTTTGAATCCAGTTTGTAGGCGCTGCGAATGAAAAATAATGCATCACTGTATTTTTTCTGCTCGGCATAAATGTTAGCCAGTTCATACATGGAGGCATGGTTGCTTCCATCTTTACGGATCACTTCAGCAAAAAGGTCGGCGGCATTGTTCAGGTTGCCGAGGATTTTTTCCTTGTTGGCATTGAAGAAAAGGTAGGTTACATCCGTGCGCTGTGAATCACTCAGACTGCTTTTTGATGCAGGCTTTGATGAGGAGCTCTGCTGTCCGCCTTTACAGGAGACCAGCAGGACGATTGGCACGATGAGCCGGAGTAGATTTTTCATTGGTTTATAAACGCTGCTGTAGCCGGATTGTTTGGAATTAATTTTGGGTGGAATAGTCGCCCATGCTCAGGTCCTCGGCATTGCGTGCATATTCAGCGAAGTTACCGATCATTGAATTGCTGATGACGGCATTTTTTATTTTACAATTTGTTTGGATGATACTGTTGCTGATATTGGCGTTTTCGACCTTTGTATTCATTCCAATGGATACATGCGGTCCGACCACTGAATTGACAAAGCGGCAGTTCTCTCCAATGAAACTGGGCTGTATGATCACAGAATTTTCAAGGCGTACAGAGGCAGGAATCTTCATTTCACTTTTGTGCATTTCCAAAACACGCTGGTTGGTATATACCGTTGCATCTTTATTTCCGCAGTCCAGCCACTCATCCACTTTGCCCGGGAAAAACTTAACTCCCTTTTGCTTCATGTTCTCGAGGGCATTGGTCAGCTGGTATTCGCCTTTTTCTTTGATGTCGTTGTCAATGAGGAATTGCATTTCCTTGCGGAGGTTTTCCCCGTCTTTCATGTAATAGATGCCGATGATGGCGAGGTCGCTTACGAATGTTTGCGGCTTCTCAACAAAATCAGTGATCACACCTTGCTCATTCACTTTGATAACACCGAACATTTTCGGATCATCAATTTTACTCACCCAGATGATTCCGTCTTTGTTTTCGTCCATCGTAAAATCGGCACGGAACAAAGTATCGGCAAAGGCTACGATTACCTTTCCGGTGAGTTGCTCTTTTGCGCAGAGGATTGCATGAGCAGTACCCAGCGGTTCATCCTGGTAAAAGATGTGTCCTTTTGCGCCTTCGCTTTCGGCAATTTTCAAAAGGCGTTCTTCGGTTTCTTTTCCAAACTGACCGATCACAAAGGCAATGTCGGTTACTTTTTCTTTGCAGACTTTAATGATGTCTTCCACCAACCACTGAACGATTGGTTTCCCTGCAACAGGAATCAATGGCTTGGGAATAGTTAACGTGTGCGGTCGCATCCGTTTTCCCATGCCGGCCATAGGTATGATTATTCTCATGAGCGGCCCCCCTTACCCCCAAAGGGGGTGAAAAAATATTTATTCATTTTGAAATTTCTGTTTTCATCAATAATTTCTACGGCTGTTTTTGTTCCTTCCCTTCGGGGAGTCCCGATAGCTATCGGGAAGGAGGGGCCACCTTTTTATTTAACTCCCGTTGATCCAAATCCTCCCGCTCCTCTTTCCGTTTCCACAAGCGTAACCGTTTCCTGCCATTCCACCCTTTCATGTTTTGCAACAATGAGTTGAGCAATGCGTTCGCCATCTTCAACAACGAACGTTTCATTTGAAAGATTCACAAGAATGACTTTTACTTCTCCTCTGTAGTCGGCATCAATGGTCCCTGGTGAATTGAGTACGGTGACTCCTTTTTTTGCAGCCAGTCCGCTACGTGGACGAACCTGTGCTTCATATCCTGCCGGTAACTCAATAAATAATCCTGTTGCTACAAGTGCGCGCTGCAATGGCTGCAGAGTAATTGGTTCGTCAATATTGGCACGCAGATCCATGCCTGCTGCATGCTTCGTTTCATAACCCGGAAGCGGGTGTTTTGATTTATTTACGATTCGTACCTCCATGATGGTTAATGATTATAAGTCCCTTTTATGGGATTTACGGAAAGGGATGCGAATGTAGGAATTTTTGCGCCTTTCATAGATGTAGGCAGAGGCCAGGAATACGATAAGAATCCCGGTATTGATGAGGATCATTGTATTCGAATTCAGGAGGTAGCGGCCCCTGATCCATTCACTAAGAAAATACAATACCAGCGCTGAGGATACAAAGTGGACGAAAGACCGGACGTCATAATTGACGTGGTAATATTTTTGTCCGACGAAATAAGAAATGAACATCATGGCAGCATAACAGATCAATGTTGCCCATGCAGCACCCATGTAGCCCATCACAGGGATAAGGGTAAAATTCAGGATAAGGGTGATGATGGCGCCGATGATTGAAAACCATGCACCCCATTTTGTTTTATGTGTTATTTTATACCAGATTGATAAATTATAAAATACGCCGAGACACAGGTTAGCCATGAGCAGGATAGGGACAACAGCCAGTCCATCACGAAATTCTTTGCCGATGAATGTCTTGACGATATCCATGTACATCATGATAGCAAGAAAAATAAATGCGCACATGAGAACGAAATAATGCATCACGCGCCTGTAGATCTCCTGTGCCTTGTCGCTTGATGCCTGAGAAAAGAAAAAGGGCTCAGCGGCATAACGGAAAGTTTGAACAAACAACGACATGAGTATAGAGAGCTTGTAACATGCTCCGTAAATTCCCAGCTGCGACATGGCCGTTGACTTGTCTGCAATTAGCCTTGGCAGCATGATGCGGTCAAATGTCTCATTGATCATTCCTGCAAAACCGGCTACCATGAGTGGCAGCGAATAGATGAGCATGCTTCTCCACAATTTTTTATCAAATGAATAAGCTGTTTTGAACAGTTCGGGCGCGAGCAAAAGCAGGACAATTCCGCTGGCAATGAGGTTGCTGATAAAGACATAACCGATGCCAATGGTAGGATCATAAACACGGCTTACCAGGCCATACATCATTCCATCTTTTATTGCGGGGCAGACGAGGAGGAAAAAAATATTCAGACCAACGTTTACAAGGATCCACACTAGTTTGATGAATGCAAAGCGAAATGCCTTTGCTTCTTGCCTGAGTCTGGCAAAAGGAATGGCACTGATTGCGTCAAATGCAAGCACCAATGCAAAGCAGCTGATGTACTGCGGGAGCATTTTATCGGAACCATCACTGTGGTTCATCCATGCGGCAATGGGAGAAGAAAACAAAATGATGACCAATGCCAGAGAGACCGAAGAGACGATGATGCTGATCAGTGATGTGGAGTATACTTTCGGATTGCCTTTTTCTTTTTCTGCATAGCGGAAAAAAGCAGTTTCTAATCCATAGGTGAAAACGATATTAAAAAAGGAGACAAATGCATATAACTCCGTTACAATTCCATACTCACCGGTGAGGAAGACGCGAGTGTACAGTGGTACGAGCAGGTAGTTGAGCATGCGACCTACAATGCTGCTCAATCCATAAACCGCTGTTTGCGAAGCAAGTTTTTTTAATGAAGACAATGCGAAAGTTTAGTGCCGTGAAGTTAAACGAAAGGGCAGGGTAAGAAATTTGTTTGTTGGCAAATTCCTGACAGTAAAATCCCCTTACATCTTAATAACTTTTTTGCTTACTGCCCTGCCATTGCTCACTATAGAAAGAAAGTAAATCCCGGAAGGCAATGCACTCATGTCAATTGTTTGGGGAAGAGAAACATTTGTTTGTTCAAGCACTGTCTGGCCGGCTGTATTGATGATGCGGACAGAACGCACATCTGTTTGAACAGATATAATGGTGAAAAGATCCTTCACCGGATTCGGGTAAATCTTGTACTCCGGGAGCGATGCTATTTCAGGCGAGAGGACAAAAAGAGGTTCATCGATCCTGACAACGCCCTCTACAGACGTTCCTGCCCAGATGATTCCTGTGCGTTCAACAGCTATTGAATAGACGATATCGTCAGGCATCGGGGAGTTTGTTGTGTTGTATGAGATGAAGTTATTGCCCTGCTTCCGCACCACACCTTTGTCAAATGACCCGAGGTAAACATTGCCGGCTGAGTCAACATCAACGGCATCGAACGATTCGCTTGGGATGGTAGAGTTGGAAATATTATAAGCATATGCTGTTGTGCCGAAGAAACGAATGAGCCCGCCGGCAGGCGTTGCACACCATTTGTAGCCTACGTTATCAATCACAAGTCCCAAAACAGAGTTGTCAGGAAATCCGCCATTCACGATGTTGTATGTGACAAAAGCTGTATCGAACATATCTACAAATCCGCCATTCACCGTTCCAATATAACGCTGACTGTCGCTTTCGGCAACAACGCAACCCAGACTGTTGATCGGAAGTGATGAATTGGAAATATCCCAGTGCGTCCAGTTGGTGTTGTCAAATCTGTTAAATCCATTGTCAGTACATATCCATTTTACATCGTTGCTGTCAATGGCAATTCCGCGCACATAATCAGATGCGATTCCTGAATTGGATGTATTAAATACTGTGAATGTGGTCCCGTCAAATTTATTGATGCCGCCAAGTTGCGTGCATATCCATGCATTGCCGGCTCCGTCGAACCGGATACACTTGATGGAGTTGTCAGAAATGCCGCTGTTCACGGTGGTGTAAACTGTCCAGGTGGTATCATTATAAATGGCCATGCCGTAATCCGTTCCGAACCATTTTCTGCCTTGCGCATCAATAGCGATCGTGCGCACTGAATTATCGGGAAGAGGAGAATTGAAGCGGGTGAAGTTGATAAATGCCTGGGAGTATGCATTGGTCAGAAAAAGGCTCAACAATAGAATCAGGAATGAAATTCTCTTCATAAGAATAAGTTTTCTGGAGTAAAAGTAATATAAAAAATAGTTTTTGTTCGGCTTAGGGGGTTACTCTCGAGTTATGCAGCAGATAGGGGTGCGGGCAGGGGTTGAAATAGAGTACCGGAATTCTATTCGCTTCTCAAAACAAAAAGAGCGCCCCGTTTCCGAAGCGCTCTTTCTTTTATAATTAATATTCTGTTACTGAACAATCAGCTGCTGATAGCTTGTCTTGTCATTGGATGTAACATGGATCATGTAAACACCTTTTGCAAAATTGCTCAGGTCAAATGTTTGTTTGTAATTGCCTGCAGCATTTTCAAGGACAGTAGTAGAAACAACCTGACCGATCGCATCCACAAATTCAACGGTTGATTTTTGTGCACCTGCATTGCTGAAAGAAACAGTTACGTTCTCATCAGCAGGATTCGGATACACGCTGAAATTATTTTCTGCAGAGAAGTTTGATACTGCATCAGATAAAAGCATGATTGCCTGTACAGGAATACGCACGCTTGAACAAACTGTTGCCGGAAGTGTAATCTGCCAGTCATAAAAATAATAGTAGTAGCCTGAACCCTGGTTTGATCCTGTGATGCTGATAACGTTGTTTACAGTGTAAGGATAAAGAACGCCTGAACTGCTACGTTGCAATTGCGGATTGATACTTCCGAAGTTCGTTGTGTTGAGCGTTCCGTTGGTAGTGATGTAATAGCCGGTTCCCGGAGTCAATGCAAAATTAAGGGTAACGATGGTCGTGTCAGCGGGAATGTTGACTACCAGTGAATTTAACAGCGTTCCAACTGAATTGAACAACTGTATTTCGCGTGTGCCTGCAGTGCCCGTGTAAACCTTCACATTTGCAAGGACGCAATTGGCAGCAACATCAAAATCAACACTTCCATCGGTGGCACCGGTGCTGTATAAACTTGTGCCTGTGTGGTAAGGCTGACCTGTAGCTGCATTACCGCCGCCATAACTTGTTGCATTCTCAACCCAGTATGTTGTTGTGTTAGTGAGTACCGGGGTAGTGTATGAAGGACCTGTTGCAAGCAATGTTCCGCCGGTTTGTGCATCATACCATGAAATGTCATTTCCTGTTGCCTGCAGCGTAATAGAATTCGGACTGGTGGCCGAGTCATCTGAAGCCACAGGTACCGGAGCAGCAAGTACATTTACTACCTGAGGTCCTGAAGTAAATGCAGCGCACAATCCCTGAATTGAAACGGTGAAAGTTCCGGTTGCTGAAACAGTGATGGACTGTGTGGTTTCTCCTGACGACCATGAATATGATGCAGCAGGTGTAGAAGTAAGCGTTACACTTCCTCCGTCACAGAAAACAAGATCACCACTTGAAGTAACAGTTGGTGTTTCATCAGGATTCACCACTACTTCAACAGTAGGAGAAATGCCTGTACATCCGCCGGCATCAGTTACAGTTACGTTATAGAATCCCGGAGTTGAAATTACAGTTGCCTGTGTGGCATCGCCATTAGACCAGCTGTAAGAAGTATATCCCGCAACTGCATTCAGGGTTACTGTTTGTCCTGTACAAAGTGTATAAGGTCCCGGAATGATATTGCCTGTGATGGCGCAACCATTTTCAGTTACAGTTACAAACTGATCCGCTGCCAGATTTGTAAAATGATTTGTGAACTGATGTGAAGGCCAGTCAATACGGGCAGAGTCAACAACTGTGTTGGCGCCAATACCGAAGTGGCACTGTGCTGAGTTGGAAGTACCATAACTTTCGCCTGCACGTACCTCACGCACCTGTACTCCCCATGGACCATAAATGGTAACCTTTGCACCGATTGCATCAGGGTTACTTACAGTTCCTGTAAGCGCGAAAGTGATAAAGTGATTGCTGTTTGCTGTTGAGTTCAGGTAAAGAACGTCATCAGTACTTGTTGGGTTATTGTACACATCACCATAAGAAGCAAATACATCCATTTTGCCATCATGATTTAAATCACCAAGACCAAAAGAAAGCATCCCATTTGTTTGTGCAGCGAACGGAAGCGATGTCAGCGTGAAAGTATAGTCATGGTTGTTGCGATAAAGCAGGTAGGAGTTTCCGCCACCGCCACCTGACACGAGAATGTCGAGGTAAGTGTCATTGTCAAAATCTGCCACCATTGATTCGATCGGGTCAAATCCTGAAGTGCTGAAGCCGCTGCCTGTAGTGATGTCTGTGTAATGTCCTGTTCCGTCATTCTTTAATATCTGGCCATTCTCACCGTGGTTTGTCATCACGATATCCTGGTCGCCGTCGTTATCGATATCACCGAAACTGGTAGTCCATGTCTGTTTGAAATCAGTTACTTCGATTCCATAAGCCTGCGCATTTTCTGTGTAATTGTTAGAACCGTCATTCACAAACAAACGATCTCTTCTGCGCTGATCAGTGCTGCTTGAGGTACTCTGGCGGCAATGGGAGATGTAAAGATCGAGGTCTCCGTCATTGTCGAAGTCAGTCCACACGCTGCCGTAGTTGCCTGAATCATACGGATCATTTCCGTAAGTCATTCCCGGATTGATCTCTGTATTGATCAGGGTAGTTGTGAGGTTCAGTGTACCGTTGTTGTTTACATAAATCTTTGCGTAGTCATTGTCATCATTCACTTCAAGGTCAACCCATCCGTCATTGTTAAAATCTCCGAATAGAACGTTTTGCACAAAATAACTTGCTGCAAGTTGGGTGATATTTGAAGTAACCGTTGTTCCGTTCCATCCCAGTTTCACAAGTGCGGCAGAACCGCTTCCTGTAACCACATCTTTCCATCCGTTGTGGTCAACATCAGCTGCAGCCATACCCCATACCTTGCTGCCATAAACCTGTCCGAGCGGGTAGGAGGTGAAAGACGCATCTTTATTTTGCATGCGAACAACAAGGNNNACTGATCCATCACAAGGATGTCATCAAGTCCGTCATTGTTAACGTCAACCACAGTAACGGAACATCCGCTGTGTGTTTGAGAAGCAAACTTGCTGTTTGCATTGGTAAAGGCAAATTGCGCCTGCGTTGCAATTGTCACAAGGGACAACACCGCCGGTAATAGCGGACGACAAAAAGTAGAAATTTTCATTTTATAATTTGGGTTTAAATGAATAGTGAAATAGTAATTAATAAACGCAATAATTTTTAGGGAATCCAAAGAAAGCAATTTATCTACTTCCGAACAACTTTACGGTAGACAAAACCTCCGGAAGTTTCAATTTTCATAAAATATAGACTTTCTGAGGCCGGCAGAAACACTGTAAAGACGCTGTTTCTGGCTGAATTTCGGGTTACAGACACCATCTTTCCTTGTGTATCATAGAGTACAATGCCAGTGATCAAAGCTCCATTTCCGGCTTCAACAAACACTTTTCCGTCACGGGAAATTGTCGGATAAACTTTGATGGAATTTTCATTTTGAATCTGCGGCGTTTTTAAAGCAATGTTTACAATGCTGTCTGAAGCGATCAGCAGCGGGTTCTGGTCGGCATTGTTGAACATGGTGCGGAAAGAATCAATTTCAGCAGAGTTGAAGGCAAACATCTCATCCAGAAATTTCGGCGGCACAGATTGGTAGTACAACCTTGCATGAATGGTGACGGCTCCGACAGCAGCGGTTAACGGAACATGGTAATGCACCAGATCAATCCCCGACCCTTCAACACCACTCACCTTATTGAAATCGTCATCTGCAAGCGCATCTGGGGAAATCTTCACAGTATCATAAGCATAATGATTCGTAGTAAATCCTGCGGGCGGAATCCTGTTGTCTTTCAGAAGTATTGCAGCACGTTCCAGCACAGAAGTGAAATTGTAATTCACATCACCCATGGCCATTTCATAAATCTGCGGCATGTTTTGCTGACTAATCACATCATGGTGCGGTTCGTAGTTGGGAGTTTCTCCAACAACCCTGAAGTCAGGAGCAAAAGTTCCTGATTTGAAAACAGTATCGCCGGCAGCATCCGTCAACACCAGCTGCAACACAGCGCGGCGTGCAGGATAACCGGAAGGAAATTTATGTCCGGCTTTGTTTTCCAGTCTCACGCTGAAGTAGCCGGTATCATTCGCTGAGCTGTCAAGTTGCAGGTTGAAATTAACCGTACTGTTTCGCAGCAATGCTTTTGTGTTTGCAATGGTCGTATCAAATTGCCAGTCTTCAACCTGTGCACCCAGCTGAACCTTGTTGTTCTTTATCATCTCCAGCATGAAAGCATTTCCACCCACGAACACATGCTGGTTGAAAGGGAAGCGCGGGTTGAGGGCAGACTGTCCGTTGGCAATGATGATTGCATCATCCAGATGCGGCATGTGGCAAGTCTGACAGGTGATGCTGTTTGCGGGGAAGCTTGAGTTGAGGTATTCATGATAGGTAGCCTGCTCAGGAAATACGCCACCGGTAAAGTTCCCGCTGGTATCAACGCTTTGCGTGATGAGCGTGTGACAAGCAGAACATACGCGAGCCTGATTCATGTGCGTGCTGTACGTAGGCGTATAGCCCTCATACAATTGCATAGGGCCAACCACAGGAGTCTGAAACGGACCGTAAATATGTCTGGTGGTATCGTAAGGGATGATGCCTGAAAAAGTCAATCCAACGGTAGAATCGATCGTATGGCAACTTGTACATGAAACACCATCAGCACCCAGCGAATCGGTAGCAAGATCAGCAAGCGTGTAATGCGGAATGCCGTGGAAGAGCGCATTGTAGCGGCCTAGCGGCGCATGACAGTCGAGGCATTTATCCTGCAGTTCAGCAGCGTGAGCCGGATTCACCTGTATCTCATGGCTCACTTTTGCGCGCCACAACGGATCGCGGGCGCTGTTGCCCATCATTGTACTCTGCCAGTGGTCGAAGAGGTTTACGGAGTTCCCGTTTTCGTCAACGTTTGCAAGTCCGGCCGAATCGTATCCATGGCAGCCGCGGCAATGTGCAGAGGTGAGAAAATATTCTCCCGGTCCGATGGGATTTAACAAC
This sequence comes from Bacteroidota bacterium, assembly GCA_026391975.1. Lineage (GTDB taxonomy): Bacteria > Bacteroidota > Bacteroidia > AKYH767-A > 2013-40CM-41-45 > JAPLDB01. The sequence goes on from JAPLDB010000069.1 coordinate 19,488, forward strand.
TGCAGTTTAAAGATCTCAATTTCATCAGGCGTATGAAACGAAGCGGTGGCTTCATACTGGTTCGGGTTTAGAAAACTTGCCAGGAGGATGAAGATAAATAAGGAAGCGAAAACAATGAGTAATTTTTTATGCATGTAAAAATTTTAGATCGGTGCCCCGAAGGCGGATAATTAAGGAAAACAAATATAGGAAAGATTAGGGGGAAGGCAAAATGGGGGGCGGAAAGGCGCAGGGAAGAAACTGATTGATTGAGTTTCGGCGATCCAAAACTTCGTCATATATTCGTTTTTCTACAGATAATAGGGAATTCATTGAATAAAAAATTTCGGAAGCGATTAGTTGCGCTTAATTATTTTAAAGAGATCCATTTACCTTTAATAATTAAAAAGAAATGAATAGAATTTACGAAACAGGGGATGATACAAATCAAATAACGTTTGGTGTCAAAGTAGGTACAACAGGTACGGCGAACACATCCGCTGTAGTTCAAGGTGGAAGTCAGCCAAAAAAAATTGCTGAATCAAACGAAGACAGTGGAAGTATTTCCGAGCAATCTATCGGAAACGCTTCAGATATCAGAAACAGTTTTTTAGTATTAAGAACGAGTTTAGATCTATCTAATACAGACAAAAGCCTGTGGCCCGGCCTTAAAAATAATTTAGTTGTTAGTTATCATTTAAATGGTGGTCTTTCAGGCAGGCAAGTTTATAATCATGATAAAGATGATATAAACACGTCTCCGGATGGTAAGACAATTGTTGTAACAAAGGCTATTGAACTGCGATGAAAAGCTGCATAATTATTTTCGCCATTTCATTGTGCAGTATCGGTTATCTGTTTGCGCAAGCTGAAGATTCATTTTCACTGAAGGATTTAGAGACACCTAGCTCGCCGGGATTCATACTTCTTGATAAAGCTTCATGAATAATGGAAGCACCCAATTCATCGAAGGCATTTATGCTTGGTGTAATTAACTCTTTTGTTGGAGGGAGTGGAATTCCCCAAAATTATGCTGTAGATTTTACTCCATTCTGGTTTTTCAGGCATCCGAACATGACTTCATACAAATATGCAGGATATGATTCTAAAAAGGACAAGCAGCTGGTATTTAGCCATATTAAAAAGGCTTCTGTTTCATTTGCTTTTGTGACCACAACAGAAATTGTAACAAATGATCCGGTAAACAATTTGTCTTTTGGGTTTCGCACAAACCTGATTAAGATAAGAAGTAAACAAGACATAGAAGATTTGAAAGCAGCAAACTCAAAAGTGGTCAGGTATTTACGAGACCTGGATAGCAGGCTTAATGAAGCAGGCATAATTTACAATCCGGCAGTTATGACAAGGCAGGAGTATGATAAAAAGCTTGAAGAATTTCTTGCAAATGAAGAGAAGGCAAGGAGCGAAGAAAAAAATGAACTGGCTGAAATATTAAAACGCAGAGCCGTTTTTGCTGTTGATGGGTCGGCAGGATACAATAGTTTCTTTCTGCACAGCAGCTTTTCCGGCAGCCATTTTGGTCGTTTGGGAGCGTGGCTTACTTTAAGTTATTCTCAGGTTTTAAATAAAAGAAGCATGGATAAAAGCTATGTTAACTTATATGCTTTGGGACGCTATATTTTAGACGGAACAACAATTATTAATGGCAAATATTCTATTCAAAATTTTTTTGATTTTGGAGGCAAGCTTGAATTTGAATTCAAAAATATTTCTGTTGCCTACGAATACATTTATCGAGCCGACGACAACACAAATACCTTTCGTTCAAATGGCATGGTGAAGTATAAAATATCTGACAGGTTAATTTTTTCCGGTGCCTTTGGTAAAAATTTCGGGGAAAAGAATAACCTGATCTCATTGCTTGGCCTTAACTGGGGGTTAACTTCAGGGAATGAACAAACCAAGATTGTGAAAGAATAGTAGTACACAAGAGTGCATCCGGGTAATGACAACACATTGGCAGGAAAATAATATAACCACGGAGACACAGAGAATCACAGAGAAAAACCTCCGTGGCTCTCCGTGCCTCCGTGGTGCATGGCTGTTCTTTTTATTCTCCAGGATCAAATCGATCCAGGTTCATCACCTTATTCCAAGTTGCAACAAAGTCTGACACAAATTTCTCTTTCGAATCAGCACATCCGTAAACTTCTGCAAGCGCCCTGAGTTCGGAGTTGGAACCGAAGATCAGGTCTGCGCGTGTTGCTACCCATTTCACTTCTCCTGTTTTGCGATCGCGGCCTTCAAATACATCCTGTGAATCGGTAGTGGATTTCCATGTAGTTGCAAGATCAAGCAGGTTCACGAAAAAGTCGTTTGTAAGTGACTCAGCATTTTTTGTGAATACACCTTGTTTGCCATTGTCGGAGTTGGTGTTCAGCACACGCATACCACCAAGAAGAACAGTCATCTCCGGAGCAGTGAGTGTTAACAGCTGCGCTTTGTCAACGAGCATTTCTTCTGCAGTCACGCTGTATTTTGATTTCATGTAATTGCGGAATCCATCAGCAACAGGTTCTAATGCAATGAATGATTCTGCATCCGTTTGTGCCTGAGAAGCATCGGTACGTCCGGGAGTAAATGGAACAGTAATATTTTGTCCCGCATTCATAGCAGCTTTTTCAATTCCTGCACATCCGCCCAATACGATCAGGTCTGCAATTGAAACCATTTTTCCACCTGATGCTGAACCATTGAAATCTTTTTGTATTCCTTCCAGCGCATCAAGCACTTTCTTCAACTGCAATGGATTGTTTGCCTTCCAGTCTTTTTGTGGCGCAAGACGAACACGTGCACCATTTGCACCACCGCGTTTGTCGGAACCGCGGAAAGTAGATGCTGAAGCCCACGCAGCAGATACAAGTTGTGATACTGAAAGTCCGGAAGAAAGTATTTTCGCTTTCAGTGCTGCGATGTCTTTTTCATCAATCAGTTTATGTGTTACTGCAGGGATCGGGTCTTGCCATATCAGTTCTTCTTTCGGTACTTCAGGGCCGAGGTAACGCGCAATGGGTCCCATGTCGCGGTGCGTCAGTTTGAACCAGGCACGTGCAAATGCATCTGCAAATGCATCAGGATTTTCTAAAAATCGTCTTGATATTTTTTCATACGCAGGATCCATTCTTAAAGCAAGATCAGTGGTAAGCATAAATGGTGCATGCTTTTTTGCCGGGTCATGTGCATCAGGTACGAGACCTGTACCTGCATTTCCTTTTGGTTTCCATTGCTGTGCTCCGGCCGGACTCTTGGTCAATTCCCATTCATAACCGAAAAGATTCTCAAAAAAATTGTTGCTCCATTTTGTTGGCGTCGTTGTCCATGCGCCTTCCAGTCCGCTGGTTATTGTATTGATACCGTTTCCGCTGTCGAAAGAATTTTTCCAGCCCATGCTTTGTTCTTCAATGCCTGCAGCAGCAGGTTCAGGACCAACATACTTACTGGGATCAGCAGCGCCATGGGTTTTACCGAAAGAGTGACCTCCTGCAATCAGGGCAACAGTTTCTTCATCATTCATTGCCATGCGGCCAAACGTTTCACGAATATCTTTTGCTGCTGCAAGCGGATCAGGATTTCCGTTAGGGCCTTCAGGGTTCACATAGATCAAACCCATCTGCACTGCAGCGAGCGGCTTTTCAAGTTCGCGGTCTCCGCTATAACGTTTGTCTTCCAGCCATTTTCCTTCTGAGCCCCAGTAAATATCTTCTTCCGGTTCCCATACATCCTCACGTCCGCCGCCAAAACCGAATGTTTTAAAACCCATAGACTCAAGTGCGCAGTTACCTGTAAGGATCATCAGATCAGCCCATGAAATTTTCTTACCGTACTTCTGTTTTATTGGCCAGAGCAGCAAACGCGCTTTGTCAAGGTTGGCATTGTCGGGCCAGCTGTTGAGTGGCGCAAAGCGCTGTGTGCCGGAACCTGCACCACCACGACCGTCTGAGATGCGGTATGTACCGGCACTGTGCCATGCCATGCGGATGAAGAATGGTCCGTAGTGACCATAATCAGCCGGCCACCAGTCTTGTGATTTCGTCATCAGGTCGATGATGTCTTTTTTCACTGCATTCAGATCGAGACTCTTGAACTCTTTTGCGTAGTTGAACTTTTCTCCCATCGGATTTGACAGGGAAGAATTTTGACGCAGGATATTTAATTTCAGCTGATTGGGCCACCAGTCCTGATTTTTCGTTCCGCCGCCGGCAACTGTCTTTATCGCCCCGCCATGAAACGGGCATTTGCTTTCGCCATTATTGTTTTCCATAATTTTTGATTAGGCTTTTAAATATTTTACAAAACAAACGTACCAACATTTTTCTGATCTGTATTGTTTTTTCTGATGATAAATATCAAAGCAATTTCTGATTTTTGTCATTCAATGCAGGGGCTTAAAGAGATGAGCATTCAATTTACAAACGGCTATTAATAAGTAGCACTATGCTGGAATTCAAACTGCTGAAACATCAGTATCTTTATCTGATTCAATTTAGATGACTAACCTTCAATAATTTACTTATTGAATTACATAGAACACCATTATTTCTTACCCGCCACCTGATGCTCAATAAAAAATACCTGGCCGAGATCATCGGAACATTTGCGCTTGTTTTTTGCGGAACAGGGGCCATCATCATAGATGAACAAACACATGGCGCAGTCACACACGTTGGCATTGCCATCACCTTTGGATTCATCGTGCTTGCTATGATCTATGCTTTTGGTGAAACATCAGGTGCACATTTCAATCCGGCAGTAACGATTGCATTTGCAGTAGCAAAGCGGTTTGATCCAAAGCAAATTTTACCATACATCATGGCGCAGCTTGCCGGCGCTTTTCTGGCAACGGGAGTCTTGAAGTTTCTGTTTCCGGAAAACATCAATCTCGGCTCTACCATTCCTGCAGGTTCGCAGATGCAGAGTTTCATTCTCGAATTTATCCTCACTTACTTTTTAATGCTTGTCATTATCAATGTTTCTCAAGGATCAAAAGAGATAGGGGTAATAGCCGGCATTGCAATCGGGTCAACCGTTTTGCTGGAGGCAATGTTTGCCGGTCCCATCTGCGGGGCGTCGATGAATCCTGCAAGAAGTCTGGCACCAGGCATCGTTTCAGGAAACATTCAGACACTCTGGATTTATCTTCTCGCTCCCATAGCCGGTGCTGTATCCGCAACACTAACGTGGAGAATGATGAATCAAAGTCCTTCCTGAGCATTGACAGGAGGTTGATTGTATCGGACTCAGTTTCTCCAAATCTGTTCTTCGGCAATCTGCTGTTCAGTTAAGACAAGTGTGGGAGTTATGCGTATTATTGCTCTAACAATAATTTCATTTTTACCCAGTAGTGTCCTGTTAGATTAAATTGAGTTCCAGTTGATTATATAATTGTTCTTTGACATCTTGATAGATAGGGTCTGAAGGTAGCTGATTTAATTGGGTTTTATCCAAAAGTGATACTCCCAAAATCTGTAGAATTTCGTAAGTGCTGCGATTTAGATTCAGTTTGCTTCTGATTAATGCCACCAATGTATAAGTAATGATTGCAATATAGATTTGTGTTTTCACTGCATTCGATGAAGTTCCCCAAAAGGATTTTATTTTAAGATGCTGTTTGATCCATTTGAAGAACAACTCAACTTTCCATCGATACTTGTACAATGCTGCAATGTCAATAGCTTTAAGCTTGAAGTTATTTGTTAGAAATATCAGTGACCGCTTCTGTTCATTATCATAAAATCTAATTCTTCGTAACTTGTACGGATAATTTTTTTGAGGATAAAACCCGGCGAGCTTGACAATTTGATCACTTCGCACACCGACCTTCTTGTTTACCTTAGAAGAATACATCCGAATAAATTGAGTATTTTTTTTAGCGCGTGTTACAAAAAATGCTTTTTGCCGTTCGATGTTATAGAGTCTCACAAAATCGAGATATCCACGATCTAATATGTAGTATGCTCCAGCTTCATAAGTTAAAACATCTAAGCCCTTTGTTTCGTGAACATCACCAGGGGTGATATAAATAAATGAGGGAATGGAAGTTTTAATATCATACAGTGTGTGGAGTTTAATGGCTCCTTTAGTTTTACGGAATGTTGCCCACCAAAATACATTCAGGCATAAGTCAATAATGGTTGCATCAAATGCGTAAACATTATCCTTGATGCTTAATTGAAAATCTCCATCCTTGAAGCAGCTAGTACGAGCCATCTTTATCAACTCATAAGCAAATTCCTCGTAAATCCGGTAATCCCGTTTCTCGTTGGCAGAAGCCAGATTCGAGCGCGACACATTCTTGCCAAAACCAAGGTGATAGTATTTTGATGGATGAGCCTCAATGCAAACAAGTAAATCGCGCAAGCTGTCTCGATTTGTGATTTGTCCGAACATCATCGACATCATTTGATTCCAACATGTAAAATGCCTTACCTTCTTGTTGCCGGAATATTTTGCTACGTATTTATCGAATATCCTTGCGGGAAGGTATTCTGCTACTTGCGCAAAAACATATTTGCCTCTATTCATTGCTTTTTTTGGGAAAAGCTATGAATTCATTTCAAATCGTCACGGACTTAAAACCTACTAGAACCTTTGTCTATCAAGTATTTCAAAGAACTTTATCTATCTTTAACAGGACACTACTGACTCTAAATATATAATGAAATCTCACTCGCTCTCCATTTCTCCCCATCTCCCTTTCTCCCCATCCCCCATTCTCCTCTTCACCTGATCTCTGAGAAATAGCATAGAACATGAACGAGTACACAGACCAGGAACTCCTAGCAAAATTCCGTCAGGAAGACACGAAGAGCTATGCTTTCAACCTGCTGATGCGGAAGTACCAGCAACGGTTGTACTGGCATATCAGGAGGATCGTAATTGACCATGACGATGCCAATGATGTGGTGCAGAATGTATTTATCAAGGTATGGAAGGCACTGGATAAATTTCGGGAAGATTCACAGCTTTACACCTGGCTTTACCGCATCGCAACGAACGAATCCATTAACTTTATCAACAGCAAAAGGAAAAGATTTTTTGTCCCTATCGCTGATGTTGAACATGAGCTTTCAAACAACCTGTCAGGTGACCCCAATTTTACAGGTGATAAGATTATGCTGAAATTGCAGCAGGCCGTTCTGAAACTGCCAACCCAGCAAAGGATCATTTTCAACATGAAATACTTCGATGGCTTGAAATACGAGGAAATTGCAGTCATATTGAACCTGACGACAGGCGCATTAAAAGCCAGTTATCACCATGCCGTTAAAAAGCTTGAAAAATACCTCACCATTGGTTAAACCTTTATCTAAAAAATAGCTCAAAACACAGATTTTAAGCAAATGAACAATAACATAAAAAATAGCGGACAATCCGGAGAAGATGATCTGGATAAAATGGCCCCAACCCTTGCCGGAATCAAAAAAGGCATGGCAGAAGGTCAATCCGGAAATCCGTTTGCTACTCCCGATGGTTATTTTGAATCATTGAATTCAGATGTGATGAAAAAAATCGAATCACTACCTGATTTTGAAACTACCTCTTCCGAAAATCCATTTAAAGTTCCTGCCGGCTATTTCGATTCTTTGCCAACGATAGTTCAGCAAAGGATCATTGACCTCAATGCAAAAGGGTTTACTGTTACAGGATGGATATCCGGAATACTTTCCCGCCCTGCACCAAAGTATGCGCTTGCATTTGCTTCTGTTGTCCTTGTTGTCGTATTTAGCACTCTTTATTTTACCAGAACTGTAAGTGTTGAGTACGCAACACAACAAGCTCCTGAATCAGAACAACTGGATGCAGCTTATTTACAGCAACTTGATGAATCTGACCTTGCAGACCTGTATGCGCAACAAACTTCAGTAGTGACGGAATCACAAGACGATGGAATGGAAAATTACCTGCTCGATAACGACATAGACATGAATTCAATTACGGATCAATTATAATAACACCTGAAATGAAAAACTACCTCATTGTATTCCTTATCTGCTTTTCAACCACACTTTTCGCACAACAGCCACCACCCGGTGATGGTCCTCCAAGGCCGGCACGTGAGCGCGTTGAGGCAATGAAGGTTGGCTTTCTCACTCAGCGATTGAATCTGACTCCTGAAGAAGCAAAAGTTTTCTGGCCTGTCTATAATAAATACCAGGATGAACTGGAAGTGCTTCGCAAATCACGCAGGGAGAATTTAGTAAATGCAAAAATGAATTTCGACGAAATGCCTGAGAAAGATGTAGAGAAAGCCGTTGATTCAGAACTTGGTTTCCGTCAGAATGAACTTGACCTGTTAAAAAAATACCATGGTCAATTTAAGCAAGTACTGCCAATTAAAAAGGTTGCCAAACTCTATCGTGCCGAAGAAGATTTCAAACGCGAGCTTTTAGACCGCATCAAAGAAAACAGGCAGGAAGTTAAGCATGACCGAATGGAGAAAAAAAGGTCAATGGGAAAATAATATTTTGTGGTGTGTTAAGTTAAAGAGCCGTTCCAACCTGTGCTACAGGATTCAGAACGGCTCTTATTATTTCCTTAAGCCTGCAAGCCCTTATTTCAGGATGACTTTAAATTCACGCTTTTCATTCGGTGTGGCTAACTGCAATACATAAATTCCTTTTGCATATTGCTCAAGATTGATCGTCCGCATCACACGCTTTTCTTTGACAGAAAAATCGCTCCATATCACTTTGCCATCGCTGTTAACAAGGCGGAGAAACAGATCTTCATTGGAACTGTTAATAAAGCTGATGCTTAATTTAGACTGGGTAGGGTTCGGATAAATGAGCACCCCTTCTGAGATCACATAAGGTTGAACATTCACCGTAACCAGAACCTGCATGGTATCTGTTGTTGAGCAACCATTCAAATCTGTAACAGTGACCCAATAATTTCCAGTTGAATTGGCAATTGCAGTCTGAGATGTTTCACCGGTATTCCACAAATAAGAGGCAAAGCCGGAACCAGCATCCAATGTTACAGAAGTTCCGCTCTCAATGATTGTGTCATTGCCAAGTGAAAATTGAGGTATTGAAAACACATTGGCATTCACAGCAATGTAGCTACCATGACAACCGTTTGATGCTGCAGCAAAGAATGTTGTTGTTGCATTCAAAGGTTGGGTCTGATAGGTCATTCCGGTTCCAAGCAATGTTCCGTTCGGTGCATCAAACCAGTTGATTGTATCAGGTGAAGAAGCAATTAAAACGACTGTTCCCGGACCACATGTGCTTCCGGGGATTACCGTAGGATCTGCAGGAAGGCCATTGATGATTGCCTGCACAGCAACATAATTACCGGGACAAACTGATTGAGACCTCACATAATATGTAGTTGTCTGGCTGATTACAGGAGTTGCAAAACTGGTTCCTGTAGCAAGGACGTTTCCGTTTGGCGCATCATACCAGAGAATAGTATCATTGGAAGTTGCAATCAATATAAAGCTTCCTGACCCACACCGGCTTTGGTCTGCGGTCACTGCATCCTCCGGAATTGCATGAATGATTGCCTGAACAGGAATAAAATTTCCCACACATACATTTTCCGCACGTACATAATATGTTGTTGAGGAATTCAAACCGGAGGTTGTATAACTGGTTCCTGTTGCAAGCAGATTTCCATTTGGAGCATCATACCACCGAATAGTATCATTGGAAGTTGCATTCAATGTAATGCTTCCTGAACCGCAACGGCTTTGATCTGCTGCAAGTGCATCCTGAGGAATTGCGCGAATAATTGCTTGTACCGGGATAAAATTTCCGGCACATACATTCTCTGCACGTACATAATATGTGGTTGTGGAATTCAAAACAGGTGTTGCATAAATGGGTCCTGTCGCAAGCAAATTTCCATTTGGAGCATCATACCAGCGAATGGCATCATTGGATATTGCATTCAATGTAATGCCTCCTGATCCGCAAAAGCTTTGGTCAGCAGCCACTACATCCTGTGGAATTGCATTGATAATTGCTTGCACCGGAGTAAAATTTCCGGCACATACATTCTCTGCGCGTACATAATATGTAGTTGTGGAATTCAAAACAGGTGTTGCATAACCGGTTCCTGTTGCAAGCAGATTTCCATTAGGAGCATCATACCACCGAATAGTATCATTGGAAGTTGCATTCAATGTAATGCTTCCTGAACCGCAACGGCTTTGATCTCCAGACACTGCGTCCTGTGGAATATTTATAATTGTTGCCTGAACAGGAATAAAATTTCCGGCACATACGTTTTCAGCCCGAACATAATATGTTGCAGAGGCATTCAATAAAGGTGTTGCGTAGCTGATTCCTGTTGCAAGTTGATTTCCATTTGGAGCATCATACCAGCGAATGGTATCATTCGAAATTGCATTCAATGTAATGCTTCCTGATCCGCAGCGGCTTTGATTGGCTGCCATTGCATCCTGTGGAATTGCATTTATGATTGCCTGAACGGGAATAAAATTCCCCGGACAAATTCCGTTTGCCTGTACATAATATGTTGTTGTCTGACCAATTACTCCTGTACTAAACAGCATACCTTCGGCTAACTTGTTTCCTCCCTGTGAACTATACCACCTGATTGTGTCGGCACCGGCAGCCGATAATTCAACAACCCCGGCACCGCATCTGGATTGATCTTCGACTATTGGATCTACAGGAATGGCATTGACTATAGCTGTTACCGGAACAAATGAACCCGGGCAAATATCTCCCGCACGTGCATAAAACGTTGTTGTCTGCGTAATGGATGGTGTTGTAAAGTTCCCACCGGTATATAAAAGATTTCCACCCGGTGATTCGTACCATTTCACCTGATCATTCGCCTGAGCCGTTAATAAAAGAGTTCCTGCACCACATCTCGAAGATTCTGTTACAACAGGATCAGCAGATATTGTGTTGATCGTTGCCTCTGCGGCAACTGCATTACTGACACATGAAGTGCCAGACGTTACAAAATATGTCGTGCTCAGATTAAGTGGCGGCGTAACAAATGTATTTCCGGTAAACAATAGATTTCCATTAGGTGAATCATACCACCTGACAGTATCAGTTGCACTTGCTGTAAGTGTAACACTTCCTATTCCGCAATGGCTCTGCACAGGCACAACAGGATCAGGCGTAGTCGGACTGATGATTGCCTGAACTGAAATGTAATTACTTGGACATACAGAACCAACTCTCAAATAATAAGTGACTGTTGAACTCAACGTAGGGGTTTGAAACGACACTCCCGTATTGATGAGCATTCCGTTTGGACTATCGTACCAATAAATGGTATCAGAAGCATTTGCATTAAGTATAAGAACGCCTTCATCACACCTGCTTACACTGTTTGAAACAGGAGCGACTGAAACAGGAATAACTTTAGCAACTGCAGGAATGAAATTGCTTTTACAAAGGGCTCCTGACTGTGCATAGTAAGTTGTAGTCTGGTAAATATCAGGAGTGTTCATTGAATTTCCTGTTCCAACTAAACTTCCATTTGGAGCATCGTACCAATTTATAACAGCATTGGATGTTGCATTTAGCGTCATCATCCCATGCCCGCAAACACTTTGTCCTGTAACAACAGGAGTCGATGGAATTGAATTTATTGTAACTGTATCTGCGACCAATGCACTTGGACAGGTTGTACCGGCTCTCACAAAGTATATTGTAGTCTGTGACAACACCGGTGTTGTGAAGTTACTTCCGGTTCCTACCTGGTTATTTTGAGAATCAAACCATGTGATGTTATCTGAAGCGCTGGCCTGAAGCGTAATGCTTGCAGCACCGCAATTGCTTATACTGCCTGAAACAGGACCTGCTGATACAGTATTCACTGTTGCAATTACAGGTATGAAGTTGCTTTTACAAATGACTCCAGACTGAACATAATAGGTTGTCGTCTGATTCAAATCAGGGGTAACAAATGTATTCCCTGTTAAAATTAAATTTCCATTCGGCGCATCATACCATTTTATGACCGCACTGGAAGTGGCAGAAAGCGACATTACCCCATGACCACAAACACTTTGTCCTGTAACAACAGGTGTTGACGGAACTGAATTGATCGTAACTGTATCTGCCACCAATGCACTTGGACAGGTTGTACCGGCTCTCACAAAGTATATAGTAGTCTGGGACAACATCGGTGTTGTGAAGTTACTTCCGGTTCCAACCTGGTTATTCTGCAAATCAAACCATGTAATGTTATCTGTAGCGCTGGCCTGAAGCGTAATGCTTGCTGCACCGCAGTTGCTTACACTGCCTGAAACGGGAACTGCTGATACAGGATTTACTGTTGCTGTGGCCATAACGAAACCACTTTTACAAATATCGCCAGACTGAACATAATAGTTAGTCGTTTGTGTAAGATCCGGCGTAACCAGTGAATCACCTGTGGCAATTAAATTTCCGTTTGGTGCATCATACCATCTGATCACCCCATTCGATGTTGCTTTCAAAGCCATTACACCATGACCGCAGACATTTTTATTGGTGACAACAGGCGTTGTCGGAATGGCATTAATGGTTACAGTATCAGGTATAAGCTGGCTTGGACAAACAGAACCTGCCTGTGCATAATAAATGGAAGATTGGGTAAGTGATGCAGTTGTAAAAGCTTGTCCTGTACCCACAAGGATATTTTGTGAATTAAACCAACTTACAGGATCAACGGCTGTTGCAGAGAGCGTTACACTGCCGTTCCCGCACCGTGATGTTGAAGAGGTAACAGGATTCGCTGAAACAGGATTGATCGTAACCGTCACTGAATCTGATAATGCTGTACATCCGTTGTTTGTTACTGAAAGAGCATATGTACCACTTATTGAAGGCTGATATAATGAACCTGTAGCTCCGCTAATTGCAGCATTGTTACGCAGCCACTGGTACTGATTTCCACTTGCTATGTTTGCTGTCAGAATCAAGGTGTCACCTTGACAAATAGTGGCAGCCCGTGAAGCAGTAAATGCAGCTATGGTTGGCGTATATGCCCTACCTGGAGAACCTCCGGGACATCCGGCAAACCAATTGTTCCCGTCATTAAAGTCGCCTGTTGAGTCGCGCAATTCCAATGTGTAACCTTCACCATCAGCTGCTGTTGTCCATGGCGCCTGGTCGCTGTATTCAAGAGAAAGGAAGAGCGAATCATTGTATTTGAACAAACGAATCTGGTCTCCCCCATCACTCAGGTTGAAACCGGTTTGCCCAATCACATTTGTAACAGAAGGATGCTGCAATCTGAATTTGGCAGTGTCCTCAGCAACCACGAGGTATCCATTGGCTGCAATTGTTGTTGTTACCGGAAACTTTAATTCATGTTGATCATTGTCATCTTTCACTTTCCATCCTGAAATATCAAGGTTGGATGATGTCATGTTATGCAATTCAAACCAATCGCCTGAATTACTTGCTGAATCGGAATTGTAGTTGATCTCGCTGACAATGATCTGAGGCGTTATGGGTGAACCGGTGAAATAGGCGGTGATGACATCATTGGCAGTATAATTCCTTGTCACGGCGCGATTGGTATCAATTGTTGTGATCGCAACATTCGACTGCCAGTGATTAAAAGTATATCCGGGATTTGGGATTGCTGTTACTGTGACAGGGTTTCCGTTAAAGTAAACACCGCTCCATGGCAATGTTTGCGGGGTGATGGTAGAGATCTGAATTCTTCCTGCACCGGCAGGCGATGCCTGAAGGGTAAGCGTTACCTGCCCTGCCATTCCCATGTTAGTCTGGATCTGATTCCTTGCATAAACAGGACGACCATTGCTAAAAGTTAGCATTGAAGCAATATTGTTGTTCCAGATATTTGTATCGCCGCTCCAGCGTTCAAACTGGAAGTGCATATCATAGCGCATTGAATCGCGGAAGGTGTTCACTACATTGACGACATTGCTCTGCTGCCAAATGGTATTGATCAGGTCAGCATAACGGTTGATGAAGTAATTTTTATACTGCGGATTGAGCAACAGGCGTTGAAAAATATCGCTATTGTAATTATGCGGAGTGGGGTTCATTGCAATTGCAAGAATATCGCTGCTCACGGTTCCCGCTATACCAAAACCGAAATCAAGGTCATACAAAATATAACGGAATCTGCCTCCCTGTTTCCTTGGACGCCACAACTTGAGGTTGTTGTTCGACCCTCCCATCCAGTCGTCATTGGGATAGTAGCATTCGGCTGCAAAATAGTCTACCTGGTTTTTGATGTCGATCATCGAATCCATTGTTGCATAGAATGAAGTCGATGTTGGAGAATTGTATTTTGCATAACTATGCATGGCTCTGAATGCCGTATCACTGCCAACTTTCACTTCAATCTCCGGGAAGAAATAACTTTCTTTCAAAAGGTCTATTTCTGATTTGCCGTACCCATAATTTTCCTCAACAAAATGTTGGTCATCATTTTCTTTGGTGTGGTAAACACCCCAGAGCGCTCCATTGATATACAACAGGCATGGTTCATAAGCAGTATAGTCCGAATTGGTTCCCTTCATCAGGCGTTCCATTACAGGATCCCTCATGTGGCAAATATTCCTGTCGTTACCAGTTGTATGCAAAAGAAAATCATTCCATTTATCGATCCATTTCTTATCGGGTATTATTTCATATTGCAATTTTGACAAAGCATATTTGTCGCTAAGTTTTATCTCGAGACATTTTTGGTCAAAACGCCTGCTCCAGCCGCCGGTAATGCTCAAACCTGCATTGAATTTAAAAGCGCGGTTTTTCTGTTTGTCAAAGAATTCAATTGAAGCATATTTTTCCCAATCCTGCCAGTAGTTGGCACCGAAGTAAGGTGTATTCGGACTTGCATTTGGCCCTTTCACAAAGATCCCTTTATTATAATCCCATAGATCAGCAGAGTCAAGTGTAAGTGAATAAACAGGCAACTTGCAATTAAGGTTGATGAAATAAGTGTTGGTGATTGTCTGACTTGGCAAACTCGTCGGACTAAAGACGCGTGCCCGCACAGAAGAGGTTGCGCTGATCGTAAGCGGTGCTGTATAAACCGGCGATGTAGTTGTTGGAGCATTTCCATTGGTGGAATACCGGATTACCCCACCTGCATATGTAGTTGAAAGGGTAAGCGTTTGTGTGCCCGAATAAAATCCTCCCTGCAAGGAGAAAAGCGGTATGGTTGCATAGCCATTGTAACCAGCACTCATATTGTTAGTAGTATCAGGCGTGGCAGTGCCAAAATACTTCCAGAGGTTTTCAGCGTCTGTATTTCTTCCGTAGGAATTGTCAAGGTTAAGCGCAGGGACTGCGATCTGATCGACGATACCGCCGGAAGGATTTGTCAGGTAAACTGTTTCACCGGACTGACTCAATTTAAATGACGCATGAAAATATTTTTTTGGATGCAGGTTACTTGCAAACCATGATGGTGTTGGACTGAACATCACTGTAGCATCTTTTATCCTGAAAGAAAGATAAGGAATGCAGGACATGTCACTTTCATTGGCCGCGCGGTTGTGCGCCTGGATTGCGAGCACATTTGTTCCATTCCTTATGATGCTTCGGATAAATGCCTGGTCAAAATGAAATGAATCAATGGGCATTCCCTGGTAGCCAACGGCTTCATGGGTTGCATAAACGACTGTATTCCATGCCGGCCTGCTTCCGGGAAATTCAATATTTGTCCTTGCTATTTCAACGCCATTCAGGAAGGCAACAAATCCATCATCGTAATCAATGTTGAAGACGGCATCCATTATTTTGGAAGTATCTGTGATGGTAAAAGTTTTCCTTATGAAAATGGAAGCGCAAACCGGTGTTGTTGTTGCATCGTCTCCATCGCCAAATCCGAAACCACCCGGACCACTACTCCATACCGTTTCATTGAATGAGAGGTTGCGCCAGTTGGTATCAATCGGGTCTGTTGTGTTTGCCCTGTACCGCCAGATATCATCTGCCTTCACTGCGCTGGCCCAATGTGTTCCAATGTCTGTCAGGTTTGTATCATCAGCAAATATCAGTACATGATCATTGGCTGGAAGCTGGTAAGAAGGGAAAGTGAACTTGTAAAGTTTACCGGCATTATCGCTCAGCCCATAACCTGCAAGATTTACAGGAGAGGTGCCATTGTTGTAAAGTTCAATCCAATCTTCATAGTGACCGCTTTCATTGGCAATGCAACTGAAATTGGAAGACATAACTTCATTGATCAGGACCTGAGCGGAGGAATTTTCCGTATGGGCTAATAAGCCAACTAACAGCAAGAAAAAAAAGTAAATTCGGTTCATAGTGGGTATGGACCAGACCTTCTAAGGGCCTAGTGAAATAAATACCTACCATAACCATTTATGTTCCTGCTATATTTCTCCTATCCTTACAAAAAAGGAGGATAGCGTTTTTTTTCAGCATATTTTCAGGAGATGTAAGAATAACTCACATTTGCGAGAAACAGTCCGTGACCCGGCACAGAAGCACCTGCACCGGAACGTTTTTTATTTTCTATTACCTCTGTAAAATCTGTTAACGAGATATGCCCCTCGCCTACTTCCAGAAGAGTACCGACAATAGCCCGCACCATATTTCTTAAAAAGCGGTCTGCAGTAATTTCAAAAACAAGCTGATCTTCCTTTTTTGTCCATCCTGCTGACATGATCTTACAAATATTTGTTTTTACCTGCGTCCGGGATTTGGAAAAACAACTGAAGTCTGTATGCACCTTCAGGATAGCAGCAGCTTCATTCATTTTTTGAACGTCAACAGGAAAAGGAAAGTAGTAACTCACATCATTCAGAAAAGGATCTTTGTATCGATGAATGAAATACCTGTACGTTCTGGATGTTGCATCGTAACGCGCATGAGCTTTTTCATCGACCTTTAACATCCGCTGGATGGAAATTTCAAAAGGCAGAAGGCAATTGAGGTGGTAAACAAAATCTTTTTCATCATTTATTCCTTCAGCATCAAAATGAAGATAAAAAATTGAAGCATGCACACCGGTATCCGTACGGCCACATCCGGTTGTTTCAACATCTTTACTTAAAAGTGTTTTCAGGGCATTGTTGATCTCGGCCTGAACGCTATGGGCATTGTCCTGAATCTGCCAACCATGAAATTTTTTTCCATGAAAACTTAACTGAAGAAAATAGCGCGGCATGCTGGGTTACTCCTTCACTAATTTGATGATGGAAAAATTATCGTCCAGGAATATTTTTAGAAAATAGATTCCGGAATTAAATTTTGAAAGATCAATTTCAACCGGCAGTTGGCAGGATGCATTTTGCAAACAACTAACCAGCACTTCTTCACCAAGAACATTGTAAATTGAAATTTTCCTGATCGAATCATATCCGTTCCCCATCGTTTTGCCGCTGTTGATGGTGAACTTATCACCTATGGGATTTGGATATACTGAAATAAGACCATTGTTTTCTATGTCATTTACAGAAAGGCAATAATTGACGGTAAGTGTATCGTCTGCCTGGGAATAGCAGCCTAAACCGTCAGTATAGTAATAAGTGACGATGAACTGGCCGGGGCCAAGCAATGCACCATGTGCAGAATCAGTTGCAGCACCATTCAGGACATAAATTCCTCCGGGCGGAGTTCCACCTTCAAGCAATTTTGTTTCAGTATCACACAAGTAATCAGGATCCAGTGCGAGACCTACGTCATGTGCATTGGAAACCAAAACAATTTTCATACTGATAAATGAACATCCATTGCTGGTACAAACCACCCTCAGTGTATCATAACCAATTGCAAAATTGGTGTATGTAACAGTGAAAGAATTTGTGTTGTTGAATCCAACCACTGTTCCTCTTGCAGTTGTCCAGTTATAAGTTGCTCCGTTTACAAATGGAACTGAGTAGATATATGGGAACGTTGTGTTGGTACAGACAGTATCCGGCCCCTGAATGAGACTTGGACCCGGAGTAAAAATATTTACAACATGAATGACAGCCGGAAAACTGAATGTTCCATAACTCAGCGTCATGATTACCGTATAGTTTCCATCGAGTGCATAATTATGGGTCAGGCTCAATCCAGTAAAGGTGCCTGTGCCATCACCAAAATCCCATGTAGCTGTATACTTCTGCCAGCAGGAATCAACTGTAAAATGGATGGTGTTACAATTTACATTTGAGTAGGTGAAATCAACCGGCAATTCAGGGGGAGGCAATGCATCCATAAAATTCGGAACGCCGCAATAGACGTGTGTCTGAACAAAATAAGGAGGGCCGGGTGCAATTCCGGTGAAGTCAACACCGTTCAAAACAAATGCTGAGTTTGCATAAGAATCTGCATTGATGATCATGTCCATGTATGGCGTATTCCATCCTGTTTGCGCCAGGTAAACATTGTGATCCGGGCCAACTTCCATATACAAAGCCTCGACAGGATCCTGCATCAATATCCCGGGTGAAGAAAGATTGGTAGCATCATATTTATATAATTTGTCAATGCTGCCGCTAAAGCTCTGAATGGTATAAATTACACTGTCGTTCATGCTGTACACAATTCCGAGTCCTATCTGGTGACCGGGCTGAGCAGGAACTAAAAATTCATTGGATACGACTCCTGTTGCCTGGTCAAAATCATATTCTGCAAAAACAAATGACGAACTTGAGAAAATAGCCATGCCGATTTTATCGCCCCGGTGATTCCCCTTCAGCTGGGCTGAGTACGAATAGTAAAAGTTAGGAGAAACGACAGGTTGTGCGCCTGCCTGCATTCCATCCTGTGTGACAAGTATAGAATAAAATTTTCCGTCGCCGGGATAACCTTTGATGACTACCCAGTAATCGATGCCATTGCAATGCGGAACTGCAGTCAGGCATTCGCTTACAGAAACCGGCATTAATGCATGATTGAATCTCTGTGCAGGAGTAACGGTATTTGCGATGATATCAACCATTACGAACTGTGGTCCCTGATTATTCACGTAACCCGGCGGTGAACTTACTATGTAATACTTGCCGGGATGTTTAGGGTAAGGAACAATGATAAGTCCGGGAACTGTGGCGTTGTTCCATGAAAATATTGGTGCTGTATTGATCTGCACATGGTTTCTGTCCCACAGATTTTTCCCGTCGCTGTAAAACAAAAGGTTGCCGTGTTCATCATTCTGCACAACAGATGATTCAAAGCCGTCAACCGTAGCATTCACATTGGCATCGTTGTTTGCAACTGCTGTACCTGTTGAGAAATCCATGGATGCATACGTACCCCAGAACCAGTTGCTTCTGCCCAGCAACGTTGAATCGAGGGTGCAGTTGATCACAGCCACATCAATTGAATCATATATAGAAGTTGTACCGTCGCTGACAAGCAGGTAAGCTTTATGAAGCCCTTGTGTCGAATAGGTCACATTCACTGATGAAGTAGTAGCCGTGGCAGGAACGCCACCGGGGAACTGCCAGCTCCAGCTTACAGCGGTATTTCCGTTCACAGGGTTGCTGAAAGCAATTGATGTACCGGTGCAAAAAGTTCCGGAAGGAATGTTGATGGAGCTTACGAGGAATGAAGGAACGCAACCACTGTTTCCCTGCACGCCTGTGGCAATGAGGTTTGAGGTGCTCCACAGATTACTTCTCAATGTTCCCAGCGTTGCCCACATGCGCTGGCACTGGTTCAGCGTAAAAGTATTCATGCAGTTGTCGTCACTGTAACTCATGTAACTTTCCGTCATGTCGTTGGTGGTGGTTCCTGTAGCATAATTGGCAGTACAAGTATTGTACACTGTGCCGCACGGAACATTAGTGGTGGTGCATGGCTCTGTGTCGCAAATAAAATCACCATTGAGGTCGCATGCATCAGTAGAAGAACCGGCAGCATTCAATCCCGCACAGCCATCCTGAAAAATATGGTACAAGTTTAAGTAATGCCCTAACTCATGACAAGCTACTTTGCCTTCAGTGAGACCAAATCCCAGCGCAAAATTATTTCCTGTGCTGTTGTCACCACAGATATCGGAACGCATCACAAGTCCCTCAAGAGGATAGGAAGCCAGAATGGGACGCGGCGCATAACCCATAACAGTTCCGCCGCCACCACCGCTTATGGTGCTGACAGCCCAAATGTTCAGATAATCATCAAAAGGGAAATACGCTGCAGTCGGATGAGTGATGTTCAACAAGTCCTGTGCACCTGCATTACCAATAGAATGATTGTAAGCACCAGTAGGATCATCGTATCGCATGACTCCGTATTCAGTCCCACCGGGACCATTATACCAGTTCAGGTTTCCGGGCATTGGAATGCGGGCCATGCAAAACTGAATGTCGGTATTCTGTGCATACGACGGATGCGACTCACCATTGTATGCCGGATAATCTTTTGCAAATGCAGCATTCATAGCATTAAGCTGTGAGAGGATCTGGGCGTAACTGATGTTTGTTCCTGTACCGTATGTTTCTCCGGCAGGATGCACAATATGAAATACAACGGGGATCAGATAGGTCGCAGTCGATTGCTGCCGGGGGTTTTTCAAATGGCCGGGCGCATTGGCATCAGGCAAATGCTTTTTTATATAATTGTTCAATTTCCGGTTTTCCCGTTGAAATATCTCATCGTAATGAGGAACGGCAACGCGGGTAATGCTATCCAGGATGTCATCGGCACATCGCCATTGTGCATTGGTTGCATTTGAAAAAAGGAAAACAAACAGTAAAGAGATGAGGGGGAAATTTTTGGTCATCTTAAAAGGTTTTAAAGCAGGATGCCAAAAATAGAAAAAGGGCTTAATAAATCAAGGATGATTTTGGCGAATGGAGAAATGACAAAACACCCTTAAGACGAGACCAGGTATCTTGCCACTAATTG
>JAPLDB010000205.1 GCA_026391975.1 Bacteroidota bacterium
AATACTATAGCCCCTTTTGAGTACGTTCTTTGGACTTAATATCTCCAGGTTTCTTTCCAGATTATTCAAGTCAGAATTTCTACTTTTAAACATAAATACGGATTGTTGTTTCAGCGAACGGCGTGCTTCCCTGATAGCATTTCTTTCCGTCAATAAAGCATTGCCTGTAACCGAACGAAACAATTTTATCTCTGACAGAAACTTTGCTTTTTCATCGGCAATCAATCTCAGGGATTTTTCAGCAATACCTTTCTCTGCATCCTGAACAGGAACAGAAAAATTATGAAACTTCTGAATTAAAAACTCAGCCAGCTTTGTTGGTGTAATCGCGCTATGATTTGCAACCATATCAACTACTGTGAGGTTGGTAACGTGGCCGATCCCGGTCACAACAGGCAATGGAAATGTAGCTATTGCATTTGCCAAAGCATGGTTGTTGTAACAGACAAAACTCAGCTCACCTCCCCCACCCCTTATAATTGCAACAACATCGAAATGATGTTTCACCTTTCGGATCCTTTCAAGCTGAGCGGGGATGGTAGCAATTGCCTTATCACCTTGCAAGGCGGCAGGAAAGATCATGTGAAAGAATTCATATCCCCAAGTCTTCTTTGCTGATTCAAAAACATTCAGAAAATCCTGATAACCCCTGCTGTCCTTGTCAGAAATAATTGCAATTCGTTGCGGCAGTAGAGGGAAACTCACTGCTCTGTTAGAAGTGAAGACACCCTCCTCAATTAATTTCCTGATCGTCTCTTGTTTCTCTCTTTCAAAGTCTCCCAGGGTAAAAGCAGGGTCAATATCCAGTATTCTGAGTTTCAATCCGAATTCAGGACTGTATTCAACCTTTGCAAGGAATAAAATTTTAATGCCATCCTTCAATTCATCATTCAGCACCTTTCTGAAGCTTGCATTGATCTTTGCATAATCGGTCTTCCATAACAAAGCGTCAATCCTTGCTATTATTTTTCCTTCATCTTTCTCAACAAGTTCAGGAAAGCAATGTCCTGACTGCGCGTACAATCCAAGTTTGCTCATCTCCGCCTTGATCCAGTACGCACCGGAAAAATGCTGTGTAAACATCTTTTGGATGCTTTGGGAAACTTCCAGCAGGGTAAATATTTTTTTTCCGTTTATTTCTTCAGGCATTTCCTACAACATTTATTTCTAAATTCTATCAGCATTTCCGGCAGAAAAAAAAATGCTTTGATGCAATAACTTATATGGTACAAATATACACGTTGAGAATTATTATCTTTTCATTAACAACTTGCAAATTGAAAACATACAAGGCTTCATCGCAACTCTTCTATTGATTACTTTTCAAAGTCAAGATTTGAAGGCTCGCTTTGCATTGTAGATCCTTTTCCGTTGTGGACACCTGTTGTTGGAACATTTTCGCCAACGATTTCAAATGCAATGTTGTCGAACCAAATTTGTCCGGTTCCGTCCAGCAATGCTCCATAAGCCAAGACAGACGCATTTTCAGAAACGTCAAGAACAATTTCATACTTCGTCCATGGCGTTGTGCCCTTTATTGGGCGTTCTCTCATATTATCAATTGAAAGCGGTTTTTGCGAACCGGTTTGGTCAATACGAAGCCAGAGGCCGGCCCAACCGGTTACCTTTTCAGATTTTACGAATCCTCTCATCCGGACGCGCTTGCTCATAAATTTATCAGGCTTGCTTTGCTGCATGAGCGTTCCAAAGCCATCAATTTTTTCGTCGATGGACTTAATCGTTGCCGCATTTTTTCCGTCCTGTCCGGAACCTTTGTCAATACCCATCTCATAACTGTTGGGCTTGTTTCCGGCTTTGAACCAACCCGTCGGTAAATCAAATGACAAGAGGGCTGAAGCTGTTACCAGCAGCAACAAATTTTTAATTGTTGATCTTTTCATTGAAACATATTTAAGTAAGGTTATTCCCATGAGGAACAATATTAATAAATATATCCGAAGCCAGGCATGAATGTATTTTCCATGAACCTGTACTTTCCCGATTAATGGGAATGTCGGGAGCTGTTGTATTGGCTTCAACCTAATTCTCTGATCTGTATGTTGTGGCTCAGTTTCATTTGCAGGGATTTCACTATCGCTCTGATCCAGAAACTCCGGGACATGAAGAAGTCGCAATGACAGGCTAAGAGAATACTAAGGGTTTGCGGGTTTAAGAAGTTGGCGATTTCGGAGCACAAAACTGTCAACCAGCACGAAAGTTTGATTGGAAAACCGAACTTGATTTAACCACTGAACCGCCAATTTCTTAAACCCGCTGTGTGTGCCCTGAATGGCAAATATAGTTCTTTCAAAGAAAGGAATTCCAGAGGGTTGAAGTCCCTTATGCGCCCGATAACATCGGGAAGCATTAGCAAGTCGCAAGGTGGTTTACCGTGAGGTATGCACTAAAGTAAGCGAGACTGCAAAGGTCGGTACTGACGAACAGGAACTGCATACCGA
>JAPLDB010000070.1 GCA_026391975.1 Bacteroidota bacterium
AACGGCGCACTGTTGCTTGATAACTTCGCATTCCGCACAGCTACTCCTTATATTGATGTTCCTGCAGGCGTGATATTGAATATCGGTGTTGCTCCGGGTACAAGCGCATCAGTAGCTGACACACTGAAAAACTTCCAGGTGTCGTTAACAAACGGCCAGACCTATGTAGCGATCGCTAACGGAGTATTGAACCCATCTAACTTCGCAGTTAATCCTGATGGCAGAAGCACAGCATTCACTTTGTTCCTACAGGACAACATGCGTGAAGAAGCGACTTCAACTGATGTAGACTTCAGGGCTGTTCACGGTTCAAGTGATGCACCGAACGTTGACGTTGTTGCGGTTGGAGCAGGTGTGATTGTTGACAATGCTTCATACGGAGACATTACTCCTTATATCACAGTGCCTGCAGCAGCTTATACACTGCAAGTTACACCGGGCAATGACAACACTACAGTGGTAGCATCATTTATTGCTGACCTGAGTACATTGGGTGGTGGCGCTGCAGTAGTATTCGCTTCAGGATTTCTTGCACCGGGTGCAAATCAAAACGGACCTGCCTTTGGATTGTTCGCAGCACTTCCTAACGGAACAGTGGTGGCGTTTACAAACAACACAGGAATAGAGGAGAAGAACATCTCTATCAATGGCAGCCTGTTCCCGAATCCGGCTTCACAGTCAATCACAATACCTGTGAAAGTATTGAGTTCAGAAAACGCTACAATTGAAGTGATGGATGCAACAGGAAGAAAAGTATTGGAGAGAAGCATCACCTTCACCGGTAACCAGCAAATAAAAATTGATGTGAGTTCACTTGAGAATGGAATTTATGCAGTAAGCATAAACAGCAAGGATGGACGTACGTCAAACAGTTTTATCGTTAACCGATAATTGAGAGACCTCAAAAAATGCACGTATCAAATCTGATGCGGGCATTTTTTCTTGTTTAATGGAATTGATCAATATTAATAGAATAACCTTATAAACGGCGAAGCGCCTTTTTTACAATGTTAAATCGTTTTTCAATACAGGAAATATCAACACTTACCGGTATCAAGGCCCACACTTTACGCATCTGGGAGCAACGGTACAACATCCCGAAACCAAAGCGCACTTCGACGAACATTCGCTTTTACGATGACGATGATTTGAAATTACTGTTGAATATTTCCCTGCTGAATAATGAAGGGCATCGTATTTCACAGATCGCAAAACTTACAGCTGAAGAGATCAATGTCAGGGTAATAGAATATGCCTCCCACAGCAATGATCTTACAGTTCACCTTCAGGCATTGACCTCTGCCACGCTCAATCTCGATGAGGCTTCTTTCGAGCGTGTCCTTTCTGCAAGTATTTTGCAAATCGGAATGGAGCGTACCATGTCAGAAGTGATATTTCCTTTTCTGAAAAAGATCGGTGAGATGTGGATGTCGGGAAGTATGCAGCCTGCGTATGAGCATTTCATTTCAAATCTTATCAGGCAGAAGTTGATTGTGGCAATTGACGGGCAGGTTCGAGTCAGTCAGAAACATCAGCATAAATATTTGGTTTTTCTTCCGGAAGGAGAAACTCATGAGCTGGGATTGCTTTTTGCAAACTACATGATACGTTCACGCGGGCATATTGCTATCTATCTGGGGCAAAGCACGCCACTCGTTGATCTTGAAAAAATATCTTTAAAATTTCAGCCTGATTTTCTATTTATGACATTGACTGCAGGCCGTTTACGAAAACCGCTCAGTGACTATATCCGTGCCCTGACTGAGAAATTCCCGGAAGCCAAAATCATCCTCACGGGACAATATGCCATATCACAAAAAGAGCAATTGCCTCCTGATACAATGCTCATAGAATCGACTGAGCAATTCATAAAGTTGCTGGAGGAATAGATAAAAAGGAGCTTTTCCGCTCCGCTGTCATTGCGATTTTCTGGTATCACCGGCTGTTTTTTGATTCAACGAAGAGAAAAAACGCTCAAGAATCGCTAAAAATCGAGAATTTTATTTGTTTAACTATTTAACTAAAAACTTAAACAAAAATGTCGGGCGTATTGTTGAAGTATATACATTTGCATCATAAAATCAACCACAATGGAACAAACAAATTTTAACCAGATCGTTACTGAGCACTCAACTCCTCTAAAAAGGTTTGCAGTAAAACTCACCCAGGACACAGAAGAAGCACAGGACCTTGTACAGGACACCATGCTGAAAGCAATGACCAATGCAGAAAAGTTTCAGGAAGGAACTAACCTGAAAGGCTGGTTGTTTACCATTATGAAAAATATCTTCATCAATAAATACCGCAGGGCGATGAAGAGCAAGATATTTAATGATGATACAGATAATCAGTTCTACATTAACTCAGCGTCTATTTCTACCGGTAATGTAGGCGAAGGTTCATTGGTCATGAAAGATATTACCCAAGCTGTAGGGCAGTTGTCGGATAACCTCCGCACGCCTTTTATGCTGAGTTATACAGGCTACAAGTACGAGGAAATCGCCGAACAATTGCAAATCCCTCTCGGTACAGTAAAGGTCCGCATTCACAATGCCAGAAAGGAACTGATGGGTAAACTCAGTACGTATGGCGCCGGGAGAAGGAAGTGATTTAAATTAATACCGGTTTATTGAATAGGATCTGTAGTAACAAATTTCAGAATGAAATTCCAATAACCGGGTGATTCAATTCTATTTTCAGATCATTCCTTCTCGTCGTAACTTTTGTAACCAATCTTTTTTCGTGGTGGATTTGGCGGCTGCATCAATTGGCTGCTTTGCTCCGCACGCTGACGCTGACGCTGGAGCTTTAGCGCAGGTGCCTGAAGCTATGCGAAAGCGATGATGGCTTCGAATAATATTTTTAATTCTTTGTCGTGCTCATTTAACCTACCTCCCAACTTACGTTCTAACAGTTCTATTTTCACTGAAATGTCCCTGTTAACAGCAAGCACTTCTGTGATTTTTATAAAGATCTTGACTACCTGTATGCTTGCCTGAATGGCAACAGGGCTGTTCAATACATTTGCTGCCATTACTGCTCCATGTTCTGTAAAGGCATATGGCAGATACTGACTGAATTTCAACTTATGGAGGTGGTCACAATTTGTGACCACATAATTTTTCTCTTTTTCATTCAACCGGAACATGAACTCCTCAGGGAAGCGGTCAATGTTTCTTTTTACCGCCTGATTGAAAACTTTAGTTGGAACTCCATAAAATGCTGCAAGGTCAGCATCAACCATCACTCTTTTTCCTCGTAAAACCAAGATGGCATTTCGAACCTTTTCTTCCGGAATGATTAATTGTTTTGTCATCATCTTCAAAATATGTTGTTGTTAAAATTTCTAACAATAATTCTTCCATCATTTATTCAATACCATCTTCGTATCTCTTGTACCCGATCTTTCTTCGTGGCGGATTGGGTGGTTGCATCAGTTGGCGAATTGCTTCAAATAATACTTTTAGTTCTTTGTCGTGCTTACTCAATTTACTTCCCAGTTTACGTTCTAACAGTTCCATTTTGGCTGCCAGGTCTTTATGCGCAGCAAGTACTTCTCTGATTTTAATAAACATCCTTACGACTTGAATGCTTGCCAGAACAGCCACAGCGCTGTTCAAGACATTGGCTGCCATCACTGCGCCATGTTCTGTAAAGGCGTATGGCAAATACTGACTGAACTTCAACTTTCTGAGGTGGTCGCAATTTGCGACCACATACTCTTTCTCTTTTTTTGTAAGCTGGAACATAAACTCAGCAGGGAAACGATCAGGGTTGCGTTTTACCTGTTCATTCAATCGTTTGGTTGAGGTTCCATAGAAATCAGCAAGGTCGGCATCAATCATCACTCTTTTCCCTCGTAAAAACAAGATGGCATTGCGAACTTCTTTTTCCTGAATGATTAATTGTTTTGTCATCATCTTCAAAATATGTTGTTTTCGAAATTTCTAAAAAAGATTCTTCAATCTAATATGCGGCGATCTCATCGGTAGTTACGCAGTTTGAATATTTTTGAAAAACTTTGTGCCTTAGTGTCTTTGTGGCAGATTCTAAGTTATTGCCACTAAGGCACAAAGGCTCGAAGGAAATCAAATCATTAAAAGCAATTTATACCTTTTTTTGAAACTGAGACACAACCATCTCATCATAGCTTTTATACCCAATCTTTTTTCTTGGCGGGTTGGGCGGTTGCATCAGTTGTCGGATGGCTTCGAAGATTGTCTCAATGGCTTCGTCATTCTTATCAAGGCGACTTTCTAATTTTTTCAACTGCGCAGCAAGTTCTTTATGTGTTTCAAGTAGTTTACGCATTCTCACAAAAGTGCGCATGATGTAGATGTTAACCTCTCTTGCCCTTTTGCTTTTCAAAACACCGGAAAGCATAGCAACACCTTGTTCGGTAAAGGCCATCGGTGCATATCGTGTACCTCCCCATTTTGAGGTGCCAAATTGGCTCCTCAAGTTATCCCACTCACCTGGATTGAGTTCAAACATGAAATCCCCGGGAAAGATGTCCATGTTCCTTCTCACCGCACGTTTCAATGCTTTAGTCTCAACATCATAAAGTAAAGAGAGCTCAAAATCGAGCATAATTTTTTCCCCACGGATGAAATAAATCTGCCTGGCAATATTTTCCTCTTTTATTATGAATGTTTGTTTTGTCACGGCAGATGTTTAGGAAATTATCAGTGTAGTATCCGGTGTTTCCTGCCGCTAAATTACTTTGCTAAATATGATTTATAGTCCCGGTAAAAGCAGGATATTATAAAATCCCGTTAATCAGTTAGTAAATTTTCATACTATGTCAATCCTTCTCATCATAGCTTTTAAACCCAATTTTTTTTCGTGGCGGATCGGGAGGTTGCATTAATTGGCGTATGGCTTCGAAAATTGCATCAATGGCTTCGTCATTTTTATCAAGCCGGCTTTCTAGTTTTTTTAGTTGTATGGCAAGTTCCTTGTTTGTATCAATCAGTTTACGCATTCTCACAAAAGTGCGCATGATGGAGATATTTACGTCCCGTGCCCGTTTGCTTTTTAAAACACCGGAAAGCATTGCAACACCTTGTTCGGTAAAAGCCATCGGTGCGTATCGGGTGCCACCCCATTCTTTCTTGCCAGCATTTAAACTTGAGGCCGCAATTTGCGACCTCAAGTTCACCATCTCGTTTGGGGTTAACTCAAACATGAAATCATCCGGGAAGCTTTTGATATTTCTTCTCACAGCCTCTTTCAACCGTTTTGTTGGAACACAATAGAGTGCTGCTAAATCAAAATCGAGCATTACTTTTTCCCCACGGATGAAATAGATCTGTTGAGTAATATTTTCCTCTTTTATTATTAAGGTTTGTTTTGTCACGGCGGAAGTTTAGGAAATTATAATAATTGTATCTGGTGTTTATGGCCGCTAAATTACTTTCCATGATATGATTTATAGTCCCGGTAAAAACAGGATATTATAAAATCCCTGTCTCAAATCAATAATCCGCCTCCGCCAAGGCTTCGGCGGACGAGAGGCTGGATTAATTCCCCGCAGCTTTCTGCGGATTTTTGGTTTCAAGGCTTGCCCTGGGGTTCATACCACTTGAATTGCAAAAGACAGCAACTCAATTTTCCGACTTATTGAAATTTGATTCTTTACATTTGCAGGAAATCACATCAGATGAAAAAAATCCTGACCTGGTCAATAGCCATCATCGTCGTTGTCCTTTCATTTTTAATTTACTGGAATTACTACAACACCTACAGCGAGGGCAACCGCTCCGGCATCCTGCAAAAATTTTCCAAGAAGGGAAATATTTTCAAAACCTATGAAGGCGAACTGATCATGAGCAGTATTGCAAGCACAGGGAATGTAACCATTGCTTCAGAAAAATTCTTTTTCTCTGTGACCAGCGACAGTCTTGCCCAGGTCCTTTTCAACCTGGAAGGCAAACGTGTTACATTGCACTATGAGCAGAAGCGGAAACACTTGCCGTGGAATGGGGAGTCGGATTACTTTGTGAGCGGGGTGGTGCAGACGGAGAAGGATCCCGTCGAATAACAAATCTCAGACGAATATGCGAATTCCTAAATCTGTCAATTTTGTTGCTGCCGGGTCTTCGCGCCTGGATTGTGCGGCTGTGAGACCCGGCATATCTAATGAACGAATGTAGAAATAAGTAGCTTGGTTTTAAATTGCAGGTCTCTCAGCGCTTCTTGCTTTGGTTCGAAGACCTGCCAGCAAATAAATTGTCCAATTGAAAAACTAATCTCAAACGAAGATGCAAATTACTAAAGTTGCATGCTCTAATGTATTCGAGCAGAGATTATACAGTTGAGGCACCAATGCTTTCTGACCTTTTTCTTAATCAAAATCACAATAAAAACATCATGAAAAAAATTCTCATCCTCATTTTTTCTCTATGCTTCCGGCTTGGATTTTCACAGGCAGGTTCAGGTACCGAAAACATCATCGTTGTCACCACTGATGGTTTTCGTTGGCAGGAAGTTTTTGGCGGGATGGATTCACTCATTGCCGTGGATTCGGCCTTCAACCAAAATGACATGAAGGGGATATTTAAAAACTACTGGGCATTCACCCAGGAAGAAAGGAGAAAAGCACTGATGCCGTTTTTATGGGGCACCATGGAAAGGCACGGACAGATTTACGGCAACCGCAAGTACCACGTGGATGTGGACAATGCAAACCCCTACTGGTTTTCCTACCCGGGCTACAGTGAAATTTTCTGCGGATATGTGGACACGGCCATCAACAGCAACAAGTATCCTCCAAACCCGCATACGAACGTGCTGGAATACATCAACCACCAGCCCGGTTTTGCAGGAAAAGTTTCAGCCTTCTGCGCCTGGGATGCATTCGACAGGATTCTGAATGAAGAGCGATCCGGTTTTCCGGTGACCTGCGGCGCTGAAATGTGCGGCGGAAAAAATCCTGATGTTGAAGAAAAAACGATCAACGCACTGAAGGCAGATTCTTATTTGCCATTCGGAGAAGAAGAATACGAAGACGTGTACACACATTACATGGCCATGGATTACCTGCAGAAGAAAAAGCCACGTGTGCTGTATATCAGCTATGGCGAAACAGATGAGTGGGCTCATGCAGGGCATTACAAGGACTACCTCGATGCTGCTCACCGGGTAGACAAGTGGCTCGGCGACCTATGGAATTTTATTCAGACTGACCCGCAATACAAAAACAGAACGGCCCTTTTTGTAACCGTCGACCATGGAAGAGGGGATAGGGTGAAGGAAAAATGGACGAGTCACAACAATAAGATCGAAGACTCCCACCAGATATGGTTTGCCGTAATGGGTCCGGGGATTCCTGCCAAAGGAGAAATTAAAACGCCGGTGCAGATTTACCAGAAACAGTTTGCAGAAACGATTGCGGAAATGCTTGGATTGCAGTTTAAATGTGAGCACCCGGTAGCGGATGGATTGAAGGGGAGATAGGGAAAATAACTGTCACTGCCGGATGCGTGTTATTTACCTGTGTTCTACAGACAAGTTTTGAAGTGATGTCCCGACGATTATAAAAATCATAGATCTCATGGATCAGAAAAACGCCAGGAGCAAAGGGCTCACAAGGAAGACAAGCCATAAAAGGACAAAAATGATTTTACCCGACACAGGAAGATCCTTTGTGATTTGCACTTCTGCCAGTGATTTTATTTTGCTGATGATGGAATCTTCTACGGACGTAGAGTAATCACCTGATTTTATATCTTGATACTTATTGTTTCCTGCAATAACGTGTGAACGGATTTTAGCATACTCTTCATTGGTGAGTTCCCCGAATGGCTTGTTGCAATCGATGCCTTCTTCTTTCAATGCTACCTGTATTTTTTTTCTCTTTGCCTGTGCAGAGATTCCGATGACCATGAAAAATGGGAATAATAGAAAGAAGTAATCCTTGAAGTAAATAGCGAAAATGACAAGACCGGCTGCAGAGAGGATAGTAAAAATGTTTTGCAGTAATTGCCGGGTCAAGAAGAAAAGTGTTTCAATCAATTTCCCTCCATCGAACGGAGTGATGGGAAGAAGGTTAAATGCGTTGATGATGATAAACAGGTTTGCTGCCGACCGCATATATGGGTTTTCTGTTGCACCGGTTTTGTAAAGTACAAAGCCGATGATCATTCCGGGAACAGGTCCGGCAAGTAGGATGATGGCGCGGTGGCGTTGGGATATTGTATTTTTCACACCGGAAACCATGGCCCCGAGCAGGGGAATGAAAAACATTTTCACTTCCGAATAGTGAAAAGCCTTCATGGCAATATAGTGTCCGAGTTCGTGAATGAAGATGACAATTACAAGGATGAGCACATTGGCCATGCTGTGGTCGAGGGCAACGTAGTAAATAAGTACAAACAGCAATAAACTCCTGAAGGTAGTCAGCCAGGGATATTCATCCGTGGTTTCCACAGGTTTTGGCGGGAAGGGATGTTCAGCAGGTATTTCCAGACTTCGTTTCAGGGCCATTTCCTTTGCTTCTTCCAGCGCTTCCTTCGACCACTCTGCAGGGTTTGCCATTACTTCTTTCAATTCATCATCTGAAAAGTCCTTCAGGAACGGTTCCTCTTTTGAGACAAAGTGGCTTTGTCCATCTTCTGAAAGCAACGGTTCCTTTTCAAGGAGCTCATTTGTCTTTTGAAAATCTTCCTCTTTAAGCATCAGGATGAATTGCCTCAACCAAGGGTTTTCTGCTGATACCACTTCAAAGCGCATGGAGTGATCATCAAGCCTATAGGGGATGTGATGTCTTTCCAGCAATTCAGTAAATGCTGCTGCTTTTTCTATCTCAGGAAAGCGGAGAAATTCTTTGAATGATTCCATGTATGGTTTCAGGTCAGGACCATTTTTTTTAAAAAAGAGTTCTAATGGTGCAATCTAAAAATAAATATCCGGAGAAGGACATAGAATTATTTAACTGCAATGTGACAGTTTAATCCGGTCTACCGCGACCCCAAACTTTCATGCATTCATGTTTAATTATTTCTTTTTTAACAAATGTCCTCCGAAAATCAATAAGCCCAAAGCAAGAGACTCATTTTATTGCTGCCGGTTTTCGCGCCTGGATTGTGCGGCTATGAGACGCGGCAGATCTAATGAACGAATGTAGAAATAAGTTGCGAGGTTTTAAATGGCAGGTCTCTCAGCGATCTTGCTTTGGTTCGAAGAGCTGCCAGCAAATAATGTGGTTTTCTGAATCAGACTTCCTTTGTCAGTTCTATAAACCCTCGAATCGAAAAAAGTTAATGCGTCAGCAAGGATTTTTATTGTTAAATGGTGGTCCCGCCCGGAGTCGAACCGGGAACACAAGCTTCGGAGGCTCATATTATATCCATTTAACTACGGAACCATAGGTGCGAATAACTAATGCTTGCGAATCAGCGAATTTTCGAATTGCGAATGAAGACCTTCAATTAAACCATTGACTCAAAATTGAAATTGTGATGCCTATGGCTTAATTCGAAAATTCGTAAGCATTAGTTATTCGTACCGACAGGCTGCAAAACTAAATGATTCTTGCAATCTCTTACTATTTCATTTTTATTCATCCACTCTGTCCTTGTTTTACATTGAATGAACATCTCCGCCTGGTCATCGTAATGTTTGCTCATCAGGTTTCCTGATTGACCTGTCGGTAAAATACTTTCACCGTGCTCAGGATCAGCGAAGTCTAATGTGCGCCGGAGGGCCGGGCCGAATTTTACTTTGTAAACGCCGTCAGCATATAAATCAAAACCAGCATTGTTCACTGTTTCGTTTCCGCCTGGATCAGGGAACGGACCAACATTGAAGAACTTGTTCAATGGTTTCTGCTTGCCAACAGGGTGCCCGTGTTCGAGTACATGCACACGGCCCCATTTCCAGGACTGAATATCATCACCCAACTGCTTTTGAAGTGCAGCAATCGCATTGTCAAAAGCGAGATCAAAAATTTCCCTGCGGGTTTCGGTTTTTTCTTTTGTTGTGATGTTGTCAAACCAGGCACTTGAATCATTCATCAGCATTGGTACAATGGAACTCTTTTCTATGTGTGTCTGCTGGAACAGGAAAAAATCTTTTTCGCCCAGCTCATCACCCATCATGTTCCAGAGAACTTCATATTCCAGTTTATAAAAAATCGTAGGAGCAACATCTTCTGTTTGCATCCTGCCATCCCATGCTGTAAGGATTTCTACCGCTTTTTTTGAAAGATCAGATTTCGACTTTGCACTTTCACTTGTATTTGATACAATGAAATGTGCAAGATCTCCTGCAACAACAGATGTCACATTGCTGTTGAGCGTTTTCATGTCAGCAACGAAAAACTTTTTGTCCTGACTTAAAAAAGCTGTAACAACCCTTGCCCTGTCTTCAGGAGTAAAATATCCGGGAACTGAAATGCCTTCTACCGTATCGGGTGCATTGTTGCAAGTGTACACATAACCTGAAGATGGATTTATTGAATGCGGGTTTTCAGAAAAATCATAAAAGCCCAGCCAGTCATCATTTCCTGATGAGCCGTCAAGCAAGAGTCTCGGTTCAACATGGGATGGCCGCTTCACAAGTTTGGCCGCTGTCCACCATGCTATATTTCCTGCATCATCACCATATATTACGTTGAGACCGGGCGTGGCAAGCAATGAAATGCCATCACGGAATTCATTCATTGATTTTGATTTGGCCAGCTTGTAGGTGATCTCACACAAGTTGCTCGGGAACTGCAACAGCGTCCAGCAGGCGGCTACCGGTGCAGATGTTACATCGGCAAAATCATGAATTACGTCATTACACACAGGCCCATGTGTTGTAGTGCGGCAGGTGAATTTCAGGTCACCGCTGTCTTTCACATGAATGACTTCTTCACATAATTCCATCGGCTTCCACTCATTCTTATACAAATATTGATTTCGATGGAGGGAGTCTGTCTTCTCTTCGAAAAAATCAAGGTCGTCATTTTCAAGTATCGTTAATCCCCATGCATGATCCTTCGTATGCGCGATTGCCGGAAATGGAAATCCTGCGAGGAAATTTCCATACAGGTTAAAGCCGGGGCATTCTAAATATGCTTCATACCAAACGCTTGGTTGCTGGTAGCCGATGTGTGTGTCATTTGCAAACAACACTTTTCCTGACTGTGACTTCGAAGGCGAAACAGCCCAGCAATTGCTTCCCATCCAGGGTTGAACAGGCATCTGACTGAAAATATTTGAAACCGAACTGGTCTGTGGAGGAGTTGTGTTAACGGAATCGTAATTCACGGGCACGTGCAGCGTACCTGGGTAGGTTCCCAGCACAATATCCGTCAGGTATTTTTCGCCAAACTGTTTTTGGATCTTCGACATCAGCGGATCGGTACGGAATGCCATCTGGAAATTAAATGACATAAAATCCACAACGAGAAACATGTCATTGATCGTAAACTTTTCTTTTGGAATGCCGAGTAAGCGAAATTCAACAGGCGTCTTACCGTTTTCGATGTATTGATTAATTCCTGCGATATAAGCGACTGCATTTTTATAAAATTGTTGATCTTGTTGTTTTGAAAATTCTCTGGCACTCCATGCTGCATGCTGTGCAAGTCCCATCATCCTGAAAAATTTATCTACATCAATCATCGGACTGCCGAATAGCTCACTAAGGCGTCCGGCACCAACCCTTCGGATAAGTTCCATCTGAAACAGGCGTTCCTGTGCATGCACATATCCAAGTGCGCAAAAAACATCTTCTTCGTTATTTCCAAAAATGTGGGGCACTCCGAAATCGTCAAAGTACACATCCACTTTTTCGCTGATGTTTCTGATAGGGAGCGTGCCGTTGTAAACAGGTTTTTGCGTGAGCAGAAAAATGTAAATGGCACCAACTGCAACAACAATAAATATTAGTAAGGAAAAAAAAATGCGCTTGAAATATTTCATTGGAAGTTACTCATTTTCTTTCTTCATCCTGTTCAGAAAACTCATCAGCGCAGCCCAGTAATCCTGGTTTTCAGGTTTCGACGACCATAATACTTTGGAGCCATGATCACCTTCTCCCTTAGGAATAAACTGAACTTTAACGAGTGATATAATATCTTTCGACAGCTCTGTTACCCCGGGAGCTTCTTCTTTTGAAGATGTGAGAAAAACGGGTTTCTTCAGTCCGTTCACATGTGTGGCAATGAAATTCTCCCCATCAAAATATTCTCCCGGACTAAAAGCAACAGCAGCAAAGACGTGGTCATTTTCATTTGCAACTTTTAATGCAAGTGATGCGGAGTAAGAACTTCCCAGTAGAATAATTCTTCTTTTGTATTTGGAATACAACCATTCAACGGCTGCGGTGATGTCCTGTTCGGCATTGATGAATGTAAGCACCTTCTTTTTATCCTTTGCATCTTTTGCTGTTTCATTCACGACGCCATTTACTTCGACTCCAACCCGCTGATCGATGGCCAGGCAGTTGAATCCAAGCTTATTCAGTTTCACAGCTGTTTCGATGTATTCGCCCCTGCTGAATCCATTCTGATGACAAAGCAGGATGGTTTGGCTTTCGGAGTTAACAGGATACCAATCGGCAGTGATGGCCACATCGTCCTTTGAAGGGAAGGTGATTTTCAACTGTGCGATTGCTGAACTTGTAGTGGCTAAAAATAAAACAATAAGAATATTTGTCCTCATCTCCTTGCGGAATATTATTAAGAATGCAATTTAAAACATATTCCTGATTATTGCTGATCAAGTATTTTTTCGATCACCTTCGGGTAATGTTCATGCTCTAAGTTGTGAATTTTTGCGGCCAGTGTTTCAGCAGTTTCGTTTACATCTATATCACAGGTTGCCTGAAAAATGATCTTGCCCTCATCAAATTTTTCGTTCACAAAATGGATGGTGATCCCGGATTTTTTATCGCCTGATTTGATCACAGATTCGTGCACTTTAGCTCCGTAGAACCCCTTACCTCCATGTTGTGGAAGCAAGGCAGGGTGGATGTTAATGATCTTTCCGGAGTATTTTTTTATGAGCGATTCAGGAACAAGCCAGAGAAATCCTGCCAGTACTATCAGGTCAATTTGAAGGCGTTGCAGAAGCTTTTCAATCTTGTCCGATCCGTAAAAGTCCTCTTTAGAAAAAATAAAAGAGGGTGTATGGAGGTTTTTTGCGCGTTCTATTACGACTGCCCTGGGATTATTGGTCAACACTACCTCGGTAATCGCTTTTCCATTGTTTTTGAAGTGACGGATGATCTGTTCTGCATTTGTTCCCGAACCGGAGGCAAAAATGGCGATGCGTTTCATTGATGGCCCAAAAATAGTTTTTAGTATCAAACCATCTATTATTTAACATTAAGTTTACATGGAAAAAATTTCTCTACTTTGGCACAATAAACCAAAATCACATGTCAGCAAATTCATTTTTTCAGTTATTAATACCCAAGGACAGAAAATTCTATCCTTTATTCGAAGAAGCATCAGCCAACCTCGTTGCGATCGCGAAAGTATTACAGGAAATGCTTGTCACAACCAACGTTGAAAAGCGCATTCTGCTTATACGCCAGATAGAGAAATTAGAACATACAGGTGATGATATAACGCATCGTATTTTCAAAGAAGTGGGAATGACATTTATCACTCCTTTCGACAGGGAAGATATTCAACGTCTGGCTTCAGTACTGGATGATATTCTTGATTTTATTCATGGTGCTGCCAAAAGGGTGGAGTTATATAAAGTGGACCCCATTCATCCTGCAATGATTAAATTGTCTGATCTGATTTTGCAAAGCTCAGAGCAAGTGAACATTGCAGTGTGTGGACTCCGCAACAGACGCAATTATACCAAGGTTCGGGAAGCACTCGTAAAGATTAACAGTCTGGAAAACCATGCTGATGATGTATTCGACAATGCTGTTGCAAGATTATTCGAAGACAATGTAAGTGCGATTGAGGTTATAAAAGTGAAAGAAGTATTATCTGCTTTAGAAACGGCAACAGATAAATGTGAAGATGCTGCCAATGTGATGGAATCGGTGATTGTTAAATTTTCATAAGGCATTTGTTTTTCATCTGCAAAAAATAAAATTATGACATTATTCGTAGTCGTTGTAATACTGGCGCTCGTCTTTGATTTCATCAACGGATTTCATGATGCAGCCAACTCGATAGCCACCATTGTTTCTACAAAGGTTCTTTCTCCGCTCACTGCCGTTTTATGGGCAGCAGGATTTAACTTTCTGGCTTTCTGGTTATTTAAACTGAAGGTAGCTGATACTGTTTCCAAGACTGTACAAACCAATGCCATTACACTTGAAGTTATTCTTTGCGGAATAATCGCTGCAATAATCTGGAATTTATTCACCTGGTGGAGGGGAATTCCCTCCAGCTCCTCGCACACCCTGATTGGCGGTTTTGCAGGAGCAGCCATTGCTCATGCCGGATGGAGTGTAGTGAAAATGGATAAAGTGACTCCGGTTCTCGAATTTATTTTACTTGCACCAATCATTGGATTGCTGGTCTCGTATTTTATTTCCGTTCTCATGCTAC
This sequence comes from Bacteroidota bacterium, assembly GCA_026391975.1. Taxonomy (GTDB): domain Bacteria; phylum Bacteroidota; class Bacteroidia; order AKYH767-A; family 2013-40CM-41-45; genus JAPLDB01. Next base: position 14,513 of record JAPLDB010000070.1, read on the forward strand.
ACTTATTTAAACGGGCCAATCCTCACAAAGTCAATAAGCTCTTTCATGTTCTTCAACTCGCATCTTCGGCTGCATTCAGTTTAGGGCATGGTGGTAACGATGCGCAAAAAGTGATGGGAATTATAGGTGCTGCCATGATTGTGAACGGAACAATAACGGATGTTAATTCATTGCCTGCCTGGGTTGAAATTGCATGTTATACTTCTATTGCTTTTGGTACGCTATTCGGTGGATGGCGCATTGTAAAAACGATGGGAAGTAAGATTACGAAGCTCGCACCTTTTGAAGGATTTGCTGCGGAAACTGCAGGCGCCATAACACTTTTCAGTACCGGTGCGCTCGGAATTCCTGTGAGCACCACGCATACAATTACAGGTGCCATCATTGGCGTTGGTATTACAAAACGTGTTTCTGCGGTGAGATGGGGAGTTACGATTGACCTGATCTGGGCATGGGTGCTCACCATACCGGTTTCAGGATTGCTTGGCGCAATTATCTATCATGTGGTTAAGCTGTTTCTGAAATAAAGCGTTCTTCTTTATTGTTTGCCTGAATTAACCAGGCATCTCGGTACATTCCATTTCCACGAATATTTTTTCAGGTCTATGATGTTATTCTTGCAATCCATGGAGTTACCCAATGCATCTTTCATAATGACTTTCATTTCACCTACAAGAATTTTGGTACAAATCAATTTTTGAAGTTCTTCTTTTGAAATCGTTTTATTTTTCCTGCCGATTTCCAGTCCTTTTTTATTGTTGAACAGATCCATAGATCCTGCAATAGAATCAGAAAAATATTCTTCACCGCTTCGGTGTTTTTTAAAGTCAATGTAATTACCGCGTTCATGTGCTTTGCCAAGTGAATATGCTTTGCGCCAACACATCTCCTGCGCCAACCGTGCCATCCAGTATGAATGACGAAATGCATCCACCTGTCCGCCATCGGGATCATGATCAAGGAGCGTATCCTGTTCCATTTCTTTTGAAATGCTTCTTGCTTCTCGCGAAATGTTGTATGCCTTCTTTGCCACGAAGGGATGAAGTACCACCCACCATTTTTCAGGGCGGGATATTTTTTTGAATTCGGAGGCCGGAAATTGTGAGAATGAAATCAGCGGCAGGAAAAGGATGACAATAATTATGCGGCTATTATATTGCATAAATGACCTAATGACCTAATGACCTATTGACCTAATGACCTGAAGACCTGATGACCTGATGACGGCTGCTCCCGGCTGTTTCTCTGACCAATAAGGGCTGTTATTCCTTTCCCCCTTCGGGGGCCAGGGGGCCGGCTGCTCTTCACTTCTCATCCCGAATCACCTCTATCCATCCATGATAATTCCGCTTCCGCGTTTCAAGGATATAATAGAAAACATCTGCCTTTAGTCCGTGGGCATCCCAGTCGTTCTTGTAATCATCAGAGGTATAAACAAGCAATCCCCACCTGTCCCAAATTTTTATTTTGCTTCCCTGAGGAAGATTTTTGATGACGAAAAAATCATTGTATCCCGGAGTTCCCGGATAAGGTGTAAAAACATTTGGAATAATAAACGGCTCAAAGTCGATAACGAAAAAGTCTGTTGCTGTTCCGCATGGTCCGGTTACAACGACAGTGATCACAACTGAATCCAGGGAATAGTCATCAGCGCTTGGAATATAAACGCCGGCTACGTCGGAATCATTTGGAGAAAAAGTTCCGGAACCACTGGTTGTAAAATTGACAGATGTAGTATAGCCGCTAACTGTGGCAAGCGGAATTTGAACACCGCTTCCATCACTGATCAATGTATCAGGACGGGTATTTACGAATGGTGGTTGGCTGAAAAACAACTGCATCGTGTCTGTCAGGTTAAGGCAAGCACCGGTTGCATATGCCACAATGAATGTTGAACCTGCTGCTGTGTCGTTCGGTCCCGGAATATAGATTGTGCTTTGCTGAGTGCTGCCTGAAAAAGTTCCGTCACCAAGGGTGTTCCAGTACATCTGCCCGGCATTAAGGACAGAACCGGTTAGCGGAATAGAATCACTCAGACATGAAATTAAATCAGTGCCTGCATTCGGAATACCCGGAGGTATCACATGAATTGTTACAGATTCTGTATCGGGACAATTGAAAGAATTATTTACGATAACTGTAAAAACAGAATCTGCAGTCGGACTTGCAAAGATCGTTGGTGTAAGCGCCCCATTGTTGGTCCAGTTGTAGGTTCCGCCTCCGGTAGCAGTGATGGAGGTTACGCTTCCCCAGCAAATTGTATCTGGAAGAGCGGTGATGATTGTATTTGGCGCCGGCACTACAGTCAATACAACGTGTGCAGAATCACTTCCGCAACTTGCCGATGTCAGTATCATAGTGAGGCTTACTACACCTGAATCGGATGGTCCCGGAATGTAAACCGGAGAAGCGATGGTGGTGTCGCTGAAAGCTCCATTCCCTGATGTTGTCCAATGTATTGTTCCTGCTGTTGCTGTACCTGTGATCTGCAATGGAATATTTCTGCACAAAGAAGCAGAATCAGGAGTCGCCGTTGCCACAGGAAGCGGAGCCATGCTGACACTGAAATTTGAGATGGCGCTGGCACATCCATATTGATTGATGGCGATTAGTGTGATCATTCCGGAAGTTGCTGTTGTATCCCAGTTGACCGATATGCTGTCAGTATTCAGTCCGCTCACAATTGTTCCACCGGTTACAGTCCAGCTGTAGGTTACACCGCCAACCAGCGGACTGTTGTAAACCTGCATCGTATCACCTGCGCAAACTGTTGCTGCTCCAAGGATTGCAGGTGTTGGCGGAATCGGGAAAATATAAACGGTCATTAGCACAGATGTACCGGTGCAGCCTGCAGCATTGGTTTCATTTACCTGAAGGGTTCCTGTTCCTGAAGAACCCCATTGAATGCTCACTACATTATTTGTATTGCTTCCCGAAATGGTACCATTGGTAACACTCCAGTTGTAAGTTGAGCCTGCATTGGGCGTTACGAAGTATGTTGTCAGGCTGTTCTCGCAAACAGAATCTTGTCCGCTGATGGGAGAAGTGACAGGAAGAGGATTGATTGTTACAGAAATTGTTTGTGGAATTCCCGGACAACCGAATGCATTGGTGTCAACAACAGAAATTGTTCCGGTGCCCGTTGAATCCCAATTGACAGTTATGGAATCATTGCCTTGTCCCTGTGTGATCGTACCATTGGTGATCGTCCATGTATAATTTCCATTTGGCGGAGTCACGGAATAGACAAGCCCTGTCGCACTGTCGCAAACGCTCTGCAGACCATTTATCGGTGATGTCTGCGGAGTCGGATTCACAGTGATGGTAATGGTATCTGATGCTGAACAACTGCTAATGGTTCCTGTAACAATATACTGGTACGGTGAGCCGGCTGCTGTTAGGCCTGTAACGTTGATAGAGGATGTTGTATCTCCGCCGGGGTTCCACAAAAAACTGTTTGCTCCGCTTGCAGACAGCGTTGTTGAGTCACCTTCGCAAATGGTTGGATCAGTTGATATCGTTAATGTTACTCCAGTTACAACGGTAACGGTTTGGTTTACCCGTTTGACACAACCGGAGACGGCATCAGTAACAAGAATTGAAAAAGTATAAATGCCTGCCCCACAGGAAGTGAAATCAAATACCTGTGAATCGGAATTGGCTGTATTCGGAGTTACGCATGAAGGAATGGTATCCCATAAAAAAGTAGATCCCGGACTTGCTCCGGAAATAGTGATCGTCGATTGCAATACCGGATCACTGGTGCAGATGAATGGATTGGCTGCTGCAATGGAAGGTGTAGGATAAACCGATACTGTATCTGCAAATGTTGAATCGCACCCCAGTGTATCTGTAACGGTGAGATAAAAAATAGTTGCTGTGCTTATGGTCGCAGTTGTAATCAGCGCAGTTGTATCTGCAAAGACTGCAGATGGATTATTGGAAGTCCAGAGATAAGTAGTTCCGGTGGTAGTATCGCTGCCTGTCCCGTCAAGAAGGATGGTTGTACTGGTTGCATCACAAATGAGATTTGGCGTACCCGCAGCAACAGCGGCAGGTAATGGATTTTGTATCGCAATTGCAGATGCCGTATCTGCACATCCGGTTGAAGGGTCTGTAACAATGAGGACAAAAGAATCACTTGTGCAGATGAATGAAGTTGCATCAATCTGATTTGAATTGCTGATACCATTGCCGGAAGTGCTTGTCCAGTTATAATTCATCCCCGGAGTACTGAGTATCCCGGTTAGATTAACAGTTGCGCAACCGCAGAACAAAGGAATGAGTGAAGCAATGGCATCAGGTTTTGCATTCAACGTGAGCGTATATGTAATTGCCTGACTGCATCCGGCAGCCGTTCCTGTAATGGTGAATACTGTTGTAACTGCAGGAAAAAAAGTTTGCGTTGCTGAAGTTGAATCTGCAAACACATAGGCCGGTGAAGCAGACCAGGAATAATTTGAAGCACCGCTTACTGTAAGCACAGCAGAGTCGCCTTCGCAGATGGCAGATGGTCCGCTCACAGTCATGTTCAATCCCGGTGTCATTGTAAATGTTTGCAGAAGTGTATTGATACAACCTGTTATTGCATCCACTACAACAACAGAGAAAGAATAGGTGGCTATTGAATTCTGTGGAAGTGAAATCGTTACAACAGAAGAATCTGCATTCGATGAAGTGATCAGTACATAATCAGGAGAGTTTCCCCAGCTGTAAGACGATCCCGGTGCAGCGCCGGTAACTGTGAATACGGTTTGCGGATTTGGAGTGGTTGCACAAAGTGTAGCCGGAGCCGCATTGATTGCCGGTGGCGGATAAACATTCAATGTTACACACTGGCTGTCGCTGAAGCAGGAGTGGATATCGATTACAGCAGCGCAATAGGTGGCAGGGGCACTGATCGTTGCCGTAGGATTTTGTAAAAGAGAATCATTTAATCCGGCAGCAGGTGACCACACATAAAAATAGGGCGGAGTGCCACCTGAGCCGTTTGAAAAAATCTGCACCGGTGTATTCGGACAAACCGTAGTATCATTGGATACAGTGATAGTCGGCCGTGCATAAACATTCATGGTATCAGTTACTACCTGCGTACAGGTGCCAACGGTTCCTGTTACAGTAAAAACTGTTGTAACTGAAGGAATGATCAACTGTGTGGCCAATGTTGAATCAATGAACGGATAAGCCGGACTTGCTGACCATGCATATGCATTTGCGCCTGCCGCTGATATGGTTGTCGGAATTCCGATACAAGCTTCGTCGGGAATATTCACGACCATGTTTAATCCGGATATTATCTGGTAGGTGGAAGTAACGGTATCACGGCATCCGGTGATGCCATCAGTAACAACACAAGTAAAATCATAATTTGCAGCAACACCATTTGGAAATGAAATGGTGATCGAAGATGAATCTGCATTGGTTCCGGTTATCAAAGCATAATCAGGGGATAAGGTCCATGAATACGTTGATCCGGCACCGGCACCATTAACAGTCAGTGTCGTTTGTGGATTAGGGTCTGTTGCACACAACACGCCGGGAGCAGCGCTGATGGCCGGCGGCGGAAGAATGTCAATGCTGATGCAATCAGGGTCGGAGGTGCAACCAATGGCATCCTGTACAACTACACAGTAAGTGACAGGCGCTGAGATAAAAGCGACGGGATTTTGAATTGTGGAATCATTGAGACCTGCGGAAGGGGACCAGCTAAATGTAAATGGTGCAGTCCCTGCAGTGATTGCAGCATTAAGTTGAAGCGATGAGTACCGGCATACGATTGTGTCATTGCCTGCATCAACAACGGGTTTTGGGTTGACGGTAATATTCAATGATGAATCAGCCAGGCAACCATTTGCGTCAGCGATCTGAATGGAAATCGGGTAAGGACCTCCTGATGGCAATCCGCTCAAAACAGTTGAGGCGCAGGTATCACATGCAAATACGCCGACACCGCTCCACTGATAACTTACGGGCAATGCTCCATTGGTTACGATGGCAGCAATCGTTGCATCTTCAAATTCGCATATGACCTGATCAGGGCCGGGATTAACAACAGGTTTTGGATTTACATGGACAGTGGTAGTAACTGTGTCGTCTCCACAATCTGCGCTTGTAACAATAAGAGTAACCACAAAATTTCCACTGTCAGAAAAGGCATGCTGAACATTTTGTCCGACGGCAGTATTGTTTGCTCCAGAGCCCGGGTCGCCAAAATTCCAAGCCCAGGAAACAATATTTACCGGAGTGAATGGTGGGTCAGGCAGGTATTGTGCATCTCCGGCAAAATCAACGGGAGCATTTTGACAAATGTTTGCAGGTGGCGTAATGGTTGAAACCAGCTCCTCCACATCAATAAATTGTGTAACGGAGGCGCATCCACATTCTGCATTGCAAACCTTGAGGTCTATAGTATGACTTCCTGTTGTTGCGAAAACAACCGTTGTATCATTGCCGGTCGCATTCACATACGATCCTCCGTCTAGCCTCCACTGGTAGGTAATGTTGGTGCCTCCGCTCAGTGCTGTTGTATTTTGAAGAAATACAGAGAGTGGCGCACATCCGGAAAATGTATTTGGAATAAAGCCCGGCAATGGACGTCCAATAATTGAATTGGTTGCAGAAGTTGCGAGGATTGTAAATCCTTCCTGATTTCCTGAAGCTCCATCAATCATGATGTAATAGGTAGAACCCGCTGCCACGGCAAATGTCAGGTTCATGGAGCCGCCCGGTCCGTTGGCAGAATTACAATTTGCAGTGCTTACCAATGCCCCACAAGAGCCACTGTAAACCTCCATTTCCAATCCCGGGTTGTTGTTGATCTGCCCTACATTAATGGTACATGTTCCTGTTGTATTTGCAGTTACTGAGTACCAAACACTGTTATTCACGGTCAGGTCTCCGCATCCCAAGGCAGGATCATTGACTGCAACCGTTGCTCCGAATGTAGTTGAGGCAATGGTATTATTGGCGCAAAGGGGTGTAGCATTGGAACAATTGTCCTGCCCTTTTATATATCCCGATAAAAGGAGGGCAACTCCCAATACAAAACGATTCCTCATGAATTTAAATAAGTTTCTAAATTACTCCTGCCTGCCATTCTGAGAGGGAAAATGAGGGTGAATTATCAACAATAAAAATAGCCTGTAAATTATTTTTTCATTGATAAAAAAAAAGCGGAGGCTTGCTGTATCGCCTGTCAATTCAGATATTGTATGCACTTTTGTACCCGACATGAATACCCATCCCCGCGATCTTTTCAACATTGCTTCTAAGCTGAGCCTTAAAAAAGCAGCAAATGCTGCAAAGGTGTTGGGTAGTTTTTATTATTCACGGATGACCGGTTCTCCTAAACAAAAAGGCTTACCTGTTTCAATTGCCATTGAACCTACAACTTCATGCAACCTTCGTTGTCCGGAATGCCCGAGTGGATTACGTTCTTTTTCCAGACCTACCGGAATGCTGCAGAGGAACTTTTTTGAAAAAACAATTGATGAGCTTTCAGACCATTTACTATATCTCATTTTTTATTTTCAGGGAGAGCCATATCTCAATCCGGATTTCCTTGACATGGTAAAATATGCTTCAGGAAAAAAGATCTATACGGCAACATCCACCAATGCGCATTACCTCAATGATGAAAACGCCAGGCGTACTGTGGAATCAGGCCTGGACAGGCTGATCATTTCCATTGATGGAACCACCCAGGATGTTTATGAGCAATACCGGATCGGTGGATCTCTTGAAAAAGTACTGGAAGGAACCCGAAACATTTTGAAATGGAAAAAGGAATTGAAATCAAAAACACCTCATACCATTTTCCAGTACCTCGTTGTGCGACCGAATGAGCACCAGATAGATGACCTGAAAAAAATTGCAAAAGAAATGGGAGTCGATGAAGTGGCTTTCAAGACTGCACAGGTCTATGATTTTGAGAATGGCAATGACCTTATTCCAACCATTGATAAATATGCGCGGTACAAGAAGAAGCCTGACGGCAAATGGAACATCAAGAACAATCTGTTGAATCATTGCTGGAAAATGTGGCATTCATGTGTGCTAACATGGGACGGAACGGTGGTTCCATGCTGCTTCGACAAAGACGCTTCTCATTCTCTTGGCAGTCTGAAACAAAAAACATTTAAGGAAATCTGGTTTGGGGAAGCGTATCAAGAATTCAGAAAAAACCTTTTGACAAGCAGGTCAAAGATTGACATCTGTACGAATTGTACGGAGGGAACGAAGGTGTGGGCGTAGGCCTCATCCCGGCCTTCTCCAAAGGAGAAAAACCAAATACAATAGGAGCTCGATCATGAATAAAATAAAAATTGAGAAACTTCGGACATATAAAGGTCACGACGGGCCGGTGTATGCGCTGGAGCAGTCTCCTGAAGGATATAAATTTTTTTCGGGGAGCGGCGACAGGATCGTTGCGGAATGGGACCTTGAAAAGGATGAACCTGCAAAAGCATTGGTAAATGTTGGGGGAATCGTTTATGCGCTTCGATACATCAAAGAAAAAAATGAACTGCTGATTGGCACATCTGCTGGAGCCATTCACGTAGTGGATTTAAATACCAGGAAAGAAACAAGAAATATTGCTTTTCACAAATCTCCCATATTCAATCTTCAATATTCTTTTTCGCAGGGAAAGATTTTTGCTGCTACCGGTGAGGGAAACATATCGGTTTGGTCACTTGATGATTTCACACTCCTGTATAACATCAATCTTTGCAAAGAAAAGTTGCGGAGCATTGCGTTGAACCGAGATCATTCTCTGCTGGCTGTTGCATGCGGTGATGGGACCATCAGGATTTTCGATGTGGTTTCCATGCGGGAATTTCATCGTATTGAAGGTCATCATCTCTCTGTCAATGCTGTTTGCTTTCATCCGGAAGATAATTACCTGCTGAGCGGGGGTAAGGACGCACACCTGAAAATCTGGAGTACGGAGAATTTTTCACTGATAAAATCCATTCCTGCACATAACTATGCATTGTATGCATTTTCTTTTTCGGGAGATAATAAAATGTTTGCGTCAGCCAGCCGAGATAAGACATTAAAAATCTGGGATGCCGATACTTTTGAAATTCTTCAGCGTATTGATAAAGAAAAACATGGAGGCCATCTCAATTCGGTGAATAATGTATTGTGGATGGAAAACGGTTTGCTTGTTTCAACCGGTGATGACCGGGCGGTTTGTGTTTGGAAAATTCTGAAATAGCAGTGCTGTTTCTTAATTCTCATTACTCAATACTCATTACTCATTCCTCAATACTCTTACTTTTTGCCTCCCTGCATAATTCAGAAAACTGAGCCCAAAAATAGCAGGCGCTGAATTGCTTACTGTTCTTTCTTTAAAAATTTCAGCAACTGATCAGCTGCAACCTTACCGGAAATGATCGAAGGTGGAACTCCCGGGCCGGGAACTGTCAGCTGTCCTGTATAAAAAAGATTTTTGATCTTCTTATTTCTGATCTTCGGTTTCAGGTGAGCGGTCTGCATTAATGTATTTGCAAGTCCGTAGGCATTTCCTTTGTATGAATTGTAATCGGCAACAAAGTCATTAACGCAATAACTTCTTTTAAAATCAATATGTGATGAAATATTTTCTTTCACCTGTTTTTCCAGGCGGGCCATCATCATTAAATAATATTTCTCGCGCATTTCTTCGCTGTCAGCCAGTCCGGGCGCAAGCGGCATCAATAGAAAAAGATTTTCATGTCCTGCCGGCGCAACTCCTTCATCTGATTTTGAAGTACAGCAGACATAAAACAATGGTTTGGAGGGCCACTGTGGTGTTTTGTAAATTTCTCTTGAATGCTGATCCAGGTCTTCATCAAAAAATAAGGTATGGTGATGAAGTGAATTAATTTTTTTGTTGATGCCGAGATAATAGATCAGGCTGGAAGGTGCGAGAATTCTTTTCTCCCAGTAACTCTCACTGTAATTTCTGTATTCAGGTTGTAACAACTTACTCTCCACATGGTGATAGTCAGCCCCGGCAATTATTGCATCGCAGGTCAATTCTTCTCCGTTTACGACCATTTTTGATGCGCGGTCTTTTTCGACAACGATCTTTTCTACATTAGCATTAAGGTGAAAGACAACACCATTTTTTTTCGCAACCTTCACCATGGCGTCGATTACTTTTCCAAATCCTCCTGCAGGATACCAGGTGCCAAGCTTCAGTCCTGCATAATTCATCAGACTATAAAGTGCCGGTGTGTCCTGTGGCATGGCTCCCAGAAATAAAACCGGGAATTCCATCAGTGCGATCAACTTTGGATTGGAGAAATATTTTCGCACATGCTTGCTGAACGATGAGAAAACCTGCAAACGAAAAATGCCTTTGATCATTCCTGCATCTGCAAATTCTGTGATGGAAAGTCCGGGCTTGTAAACAAGATTTTCAATTCCAGTTTTGTATTTGAATTCTGCTTCGGCCATGAACTTTTTTAGTTGCACGGCGCTGCCGGGTTCAATAGATTCAAACAAACTGCATAAGGCATCAAAATTTTCCGGGACATGCATGGTGTCATGTTCACCGAAAACAACATCGAAGGAAGGATTCAGTAACTTCAGATCATAAAGATCAGAAACCTGATAGCCAAAATCTTTAAAAAACTTTTCAAACACATCAGGCATCCAGTACCAGCTGGGGCCCATGTCAAACATATAGCCTGTTCCGGTTTCAAATTGTCGTGCCCTACCGCCAAGAGATGTATTTTTTTCAAATACATGTACCTCATGGCCTGCTGCTGCCATGTAACAGGCTGCACTTAATCCTGAAAAACCTGAACCGATGATGAAAATCCGTGACATAACTTATTCAAATTGTAGAAACACCGTTGTCAGGAAAATGTTCAAATTGAATTAATCAATGAAAGAAGGTAGAATAGTCAATGATTGTGAGTATCAGAACTATATAAATCGCCCCGGCGTAAAAAATAATTCAAGGTTTTGAAACCTTCTGAAACTTCGTACCGTTATAGGTACTGTTTCATGTTAAGTTTTAAGTTAAGTAATTTTTGAATTGTTGATCAGCCCCGGTTCCAGACCGGGGTTGTTTTTTTTGGTACGAATCGCAGAGGTACGAATCGCGAATGCTTGCGAATCTACCTATTGCGAATCTATTCGAATTAAAACAGTTATCCTGAATGGAGGCTGGATTTCATTTGCACACCTGCACATCGGTCCATTTGCACATTAGCTACACTGTCATTATTTCTTTCTCTTTTGCTTCAAGGTGCTTGTCAACAGCTAGAATAAACTGATCGGTCATTTTCTGAATGTTTGCCTCAAGGCTTTTTACCTGGTCTTCAGGAAGTCCTTTGCTGTCTTTCTTAATGGCTTCATTTGATTCGCGCCGGTGATTTCTTATTCCAACTTTTGCATGTTCAGCTTCTGCTTTCGCTTTTTTTACAAGGTCTTTTCTTCTTTCTTCTGTAAGCTGGGGGACAGAAATGCGGATCACGATTCCGTCATTCTGCGGATTGAATCCGAGATTCGCAGCCTGAATCGCTTTCTCAATCGGAACAAGCATTGACTTCTCCCACGGCTGGATCATAATGGTACGTGCATCCTGGATGCTCACATTTGCAACCTGACTTACCGGCATATAGGAGCCATAATAGTCAACCTGAACACTGTCGACCATGCTCGGATTCGCACGGCCTGCACGTATTTTAGTCATTTCGGATTCAAGGTGCGTAACTGCTTGCTGCATTTGCGCCTTGGTTGCATCAATAAGTTTATTCGGGTCTATCATATAAGTTTATAGTTTTTAGTTCGGGGTTCGGAGTTTAGACTTCTACAAGTGTACCAATTTGTTTTCCTTCCAGAATATTCAACAGGTTGCCGGTCTTATTCATATCGAACACGATTATCGGTACATTATTTTCTTTGCAAAGTGTGAATGCAGTCATGTCCATGATCTTTAATCCCTTTTCATATACTTCATCAAAGGTAACAGTATCATACTTCACTGCATTTTTGTCTTTCTCCGGATCAGCGTTATATATACCGTCTACACGGGTTCCTTTTAATATGACATCGGCTTCAATTTCAATGGCGCGGAGCGATGCAGCTGTATCGGTAGTGAAATAAGGATTGCCTGTTCCCGCTCCGAAAATAACCACTCTTCCTTTTTCGAGGTGACGAACTGCCCTGCGTTTGATAAATGGTTCGCAGATCTCTTCCATCTTAATAGCAGACTGAAGCCTGGTGTTTACGCTCATTTTTTCCAGCGCACTTTGCAAAGCCATGCTATTAATGACGGTTGCAAGCATGCCCATGTAGTCGCCTTGTACGCGGTCGATCACATCCTCAGCATCATTGCCAACCCCACGAAAGATATTACCTCCGCCAATGACGATTGCTACCTGAGTGCCTTTGTCGACGATGGATTTGATGTCTTCTGCATATTGCTTCAGACGGTCATGATCAATGCCGAATTCCTTCTCGCCCATCAGGGCCTCCCCGCTTAACTTGAGTAGTACACGTTTGTATTTCATTTCCGGCAGCTTTAATTATGGCGCGAATTTAGGATTAAATTTTTTTGTTTTGCTGTTCAAATAACGAAAGCTTGCGAATTTTCAAATTACCGTAGATTGTTCCCTGCCTACCGGTAAGTAGACTTCACGAATTTACTGCGGAATGTTTTTTCGCCTGCAGTAATTTCGATGTAATATAATCCTGATGCGAGCTCTGAAACATCCAAGATTGTTTCGGTCCCGATGGTTATCGGGATGATGTTTGACGTTTGAAGTTGAACAGCCAATACCATTTCACTAAGCATATTGTAAATCGAAATCTCAACGGCTGTTTCTCTTGTGACTTCTATCCCGATAGCTATCGGGATTTGAATTATGACTTTGTCCCCAACCGGATTTGGATAAAGCTCAAACATTAAACCCCTGACCTCAGAATTCACGCTTGCTATCACATCAAATATTACAGCTTCAACTTCGCAATTGTTTGCATCGGTGCACACCACATTGTAGTCACCACTTTGCGGAGCGATGTAAAAATAGTTTGTTGCACCATTTATGATATTGCCGTTCAAATACCATTGATAGGTAATGGCTCCCTGATTTGCAATAAGCGTATCACCCGCTTGCGAAATTCCCTGAGGTGCAGGATATGGATATACCGTAATATAATTTGAAATGGTAATCGTATCAATCAACGCACCATTTGTAGCAATGAGCGTAACATCATAGTTGCCCGGAGTATTGTAACAAATGTTTTGCGGATTTACATCGGTACTTGTGTTTGGATTTGCTCCGGGGAAGGACCATAAATAGGAGGTTGCATTGATGGAAAAGTTTGTGAAGTTAGTACACGTTCCCGGACAGATAAGCGAATCAACAGATTGAAATGATGCAATAATTGAAGTGCATGATATAACATTCAGATTGAGTGTATCCGACGCATTGCAGCCGGGATTGCTTACCGAAACGAAATAAATTCCTGAAGTGTCGGCAACAAAAGTGGGAGCAGAAGAGCCGTCCTGCCAGGCATAAGTCGTTATTCCAGTGCCAGCCGCATTCAGCATCATGCTTTGTCCCTGACAGATTGTAGTATCGTTACCGAGGTTTACATTCACTTGCGGATAAATTGTAACAGGAATAATAACTGTATCAACTGAAGTATTTACATAGGTGCGAATTACACGTACAAGAAAAATTCCGGTGGAAGTGAAAACGTGTGAAGGATTAAATAAGGTGGAAAAGTTATTGATACCTGATGCAAGATCACTGAAATTCCAGTCGGCCGAAACCATTGAAGTGGTATCGCCCATCAAGAATACAGTTGTATCGCCGAAGCAGACGTTTGCGAAATTTACCGGCTGCATTAAATTAATATTGTCAATGTAAATATATTCAGCGCAGTTGAGTGCGCATCCCGGAGTGAACACAACAAAATCAAGTGCGGAGGGGGCAGTAAAATTGATTGTGTATTGCAGCCAGTTTACATCGCTCACGGTATCGCAACAACCAAGCAATATTGCTCCCGGAAGCTGGTCAGTACAAATATTTGTTTGTGCTCCTCCTGCAACAGGGTTGCCGTTGAATCCATAAACACAAACGCCTGTGCATACGCTGCTGTAAAATCCGGAGTTGCTTCTCTTTGCATAAAAACTGATGCGATAGGAATTTCCTGCTATTAAAGGTGTGGCAAGAAATTGACCGAATGATTCGGCCGCACCATTAGGATTGCCATACGTTGCGAAGCCGGCATAGCCCAATCCGTTTTGAGCACCGGTAACAGCTTGTGGTGTCCATCCCTGGTAAATACAATTCATGTAGTCGGCGCTGTAAACAGCATCAAGCCAATTGTCTGCTTTTTGCAGCTCGCCATTTCCAACAGGACAGATGGTGAATTGTTCGAAGTCGGGATTCACAACAATGTTTTGTGCGAATGCCTTTTGACTCACAAAGAGAGATAGGAAATAAATTACGAGTCCCCATGCGTTGAAACTTCGGCGGATGAAAATATTTTTTTTCATTGTTTCACAAATTTACTGCGGTAGGTTTTTCCGCTAGAAGTTATTTCGATGTAATATAATCCGGGAGAAAGAAGTCGGCAGTCAACGGTCAACTCCCGATAGCTATCAGGACGACTGTCAATGGCGAGAGAAATTTTTTCACCGAGTACATTGTAAATCGAAATCTCAATGGTCCGAAGGACTCCTTGCGGAGCTGTTCCACTTTTAACTTCTGACTTTTGAATTATGACTTTGTCACCTACCGGATTTGGGAAGACAGTCCACAGTCCACGGTCAACTGTCGACAGCACATCCGCTATAACATTGAACACCGCCGCTTCCACTTCACACCCATTCTCATCCGTTGCAACAACATTGTAATCTCCGCTGGATTGTGCTACATAATAATAATCTGTTGCGCCGCTGATAATGTTCCCGTTGAAATACCATTGATATGAAGGTGCTCCCGCAAGTGCAAACAACGTATCTCCGCTTTGATTAATGCCCTGTGGTGCCGGGTATGGATACACATTTATATAATTCAGTAGTGTGAGTGTATCTGAGCCAAGTGAATTCGTTACAATCAATGTGACATCATAACTACCCGGTAAATTATAGCAGATATTTTGTGGAGAGAAATCTGTGCTGACAGAAGTGCTTGACCCGGGAAAAAACCACAAATAGGAATTCGCGCCCGTTGAAAGATTAATAAAGTCAGTGCATGTGCCCGGACATACATGGTTTGGTGCGGTAAAAGCAGCAACCGGAATACTGCCACATGAAATTGTACAGGAGGAATCAGGAGTGAACACCCACATGTCACTATAAAATGCTGTGTTGCAATTCCACCCGCCATAGAGATAGAAACGGTCATCATCGCCCCACCATGCAAGCCCGCCAATATGCGATGGAGGAAGGTTGCTTGCCGAAGAAACTCCGAGCGAACCGAAAGAACCATTCTGACTTGCAGTTGACGGCCCGGCAATCCATTTCCATTGAAGAACATCCGGATCGAAAACCCAGAGATCACTGAAAGGATTACTCGTTGATGATCGTCCGCCAAAGGTCCAGAACCTGCCGCAACGATCGGTGACTGAAGAACGCTGTTCGGCACGGCTGCCGGGATTGGAAATGCTATCAGTGTTACAATATGAAATAAATACGCCGGGGTCTCCCATTGTTGAAGTTCCAGCCATCCATGTCCATTCATTGTTGCCGATATTATACCTCCACATATCATTTAATATTCCTCCCTGCGATCCGGAACCAAGCCAAAAGAAACCATTGCTGTCTTTATATTTTGTGTATGTCCACCTCCCGCCCGGATCATTCAACGGACTACTTATTTCTTTGATTCCGTAGTTCGTCGCTGCATTTGTTAAATTAGATCCTTTCATCCAGGTCCACTCATTTGTGCTAATGTCGTATTTCATCAGGTCATTCAAAAATCCCGTCGTCCCGAAATCACCATAACCATCTCCGCCGAAAAGCCAAAGGTTATTCAATGAATCTGTCCACTGGCTGGCAGATTCATACCGGGAGCCCGGAGTATTCGATGGGTCGGGAATGCCTTGTGTGCCGTGGGATCCAAAAGAATTCACGGTGGTATCGCCTTTCATCCACGTCCATTCATTGGTTCCGATATCATATCTCCATAAATCATTTCGATAGGGAAGTCCACCAAAGAGCCATAGATTTCCTGTTGTATCAACCCACGTTCCTGCCCCGAAGTAGCGTTGTCCGGGGCTGTTGGCGGGATCAGAGACTCCCTGACTTCCGTAAACCGGATTCTGACCGGATAGTCCTGAACCTTTCACCCATGTCCACTCAAGTGTTAACGGATTAAATTTCCAGAGGTCGTCATCAAAATTAGAATACCCTGAATACACCCAAAAATTTCCCTGCTTATCCTTCCACTCACATGCTTCATAAACTGCAGGTGGATGGTTGTTTACAGACGGCACACCCTGAATGCCATATATACCGCCAACATTTGGAATATTTGAACCGCTGATCCAGGTCCAAAGGCCGGCCTGAGAATATGCGTTCTGAAAATGAATGGCGATTACTAGCAGGCAAAATAATTTCTTTTTCATTGCTTCACAAATTTGCTGCGGAATGTTTTTGATCCGTCTGTTATTTCGATGTAATATATTCCAGGAAAAAGAGTTCGGCAGTCAACGGTCAATTCCCGATAGCTATCGGGACGACTGTCAACAGCGAGAGAAATTTTTTCACCGAGTACATTGTAAATCGAAATCTCTGTGGCTGTTCTTTTGAATTGTGACTTTCTCTTCAACCGGATTCGGGAATATCAATATCTCCTGATCCTCAATTGCGTTCACCAATGCCACAACATTAAAAACCGCTGCTTCAACCTCACACCCATTCGCATCTGTTGCAACCACATTATAATCTCCGCTTGCCTGTGCAACATAAAAATAATCTGTTGCACCGTTGATGCTATTGCCGTTGAAATACCATTGATAAGATGCCGAACCAGCGACTGCAAAAAGGGTGTCGCCACTTTGGGTGATGGATTGCGGAGGAGGATAAGTATAAACGGTGATGTAATTGGTGAGTAATAAAGTATCGCTGCCGTTGGCGTTGGAGGCGATGAGTTGGACATCGTAGCTGCCGGGAGCGGCATAGCAGATATTTGTTGGATTTATTGCTGTGCTTGTATCGGGAATAGCACCCTGGAATGACCATTGATATGTGCCGGCATTTGTTGAAATATTTAGAAAGTTTGTACAAGTACCCGGGCATAGATAACGCGCGGCAATGAAGTTGGCGTTGAATGTACTGTCACAATATTTTGTGATCCAATAGTCATTTAAACCCTGTGGCGATTGTGTCTTGTCTCCTGCCGATAATGCATCAGAGCGGTTTCCAATAATAAAGCATCCGTCAGCCGATTGAACGGCAAATGTATTTTCATCGTGACTCAGGGTATGAAGCGTTTTGTCCCATTGTTGTATTCCCAAAGAATCGGTTTTGATCACCCAGGTTTGTTCAATTGAAAGATTGTTTTCTGTTTTGTCGCCTCCAATATTTGAATATGATGTTCCTGAAAACAGAAACCCGCCATCGGTCGTTTTGAAAACATTGCCGAACTCATCTTCTGTTCCTGTTCCTACAGCAACTTTTTCCCAGAGTTTGTTGCCCTGAAAATCCATTTTAATAATCCAATAGTCGCCTCCTCCCCAGCAAGGCTGGGCCTTATTTCCGCTGATTACTGATGATGATACTCCTGCGATTACAAAACCGTTGTCGTTTGTCTGCACCAGTGAATAGGCCAGGTCAGGAAAGTCGCCTCCGAAATCCAGGTCCCATTGCTTGTTGCCTGTTGCATCAAGCTTCACAATCCAATAGTCATAAAAACCCCAGGCTGGTTGGGTTTTATTTCCACCAACGGGAGAGTCGGAAGAGCCTGCCAGTATGTATCCGCCATCAGAGGTTTGTTTCAGGTCCTGAAGTTGGTCTGTCGCCAGTCCTCCAAAATCTTTGTCCCATTGCTTATTCCCCAATGAATCAATTTTGACCACCCAGTAATCAGGTGTAACCCATCCCGGATCCCAGTTGTCTTCCGTTTTATCTCCGCTGATTCCTGAAGTTGAATAACCGCCAAGGATATAACCACCATCCGATGTTTGGGCAATAGAAGTCATCAATTCATCAGCGAGTCCTCCAAAGCTTTTTTCCCACTGGATGGTTCCAAAGAAATCGAGTTTCAGAATCCAGTAATCGTAACCACCCCAGGTGTCTTGAGTTTTATTTCCACTGATGCCAGAAGAAGAGTATCCACCAATGATGTATCCCCCGTCCGGAGTTTGTTGCAGGCATGTAAGGACTTCATCATCGATTCCGCCAAAGTCTCTGTCCCATTGTTTGATGCCGAGTGAATCCAGTTTCACAATCCAGTAATCCACATCATTCAATCCCCATGTACCTTGTGTTTTATCTCCGCTGTTTTGGGACCGCGAATAACCACCGAGCACACAACCTCCATCGCTGCTTGGTGCAATGCAAGTAAGATAATCATAATTGGCGCCGCCATACCTGTAATCCCACATCTTCACCAACGGATTCTGCCCTATCGAAAAAAGCGAACAGAAAATAAAAAGTATGGGGAGCAAATGTTTCATGGCACACCAAAGTTAGAAAAGTATTTGTCCCGGCAAATGATGATTGTGGCCAAAGTGGCTTGGTGGGTTGTGAAGGGAAGCCAAAGGCTTCAGTACTATCTTGGGGAGATTGCTTCGTCCGCTGCGCTTCCTCGCAATGACTACTTTTTTCGGGGAGATTGCAAATAAAAACAGCAACCATTTCCTGCTGCCCCCGCTCACCCCTGCCCTAAAGGGAGACCCACGCACAAATTCCGTTTAGATTAACCGCTAAGAAACTTCTGAATAAAAAAAGAGCAACCATTTCGGGCTGCTCTATTCGTATTTTCGTATGTATCTATTCGTTCCCGATAGCTATCGGGATCGGTGAGGTCAACCTTACCTAACTCTAAAGGGAGACCTGCGCACAAATTCCATTTCGTTATTCTGCGAAGAAACTTCTGAAAACAAAATGAGCAACCATTTCGGACTGTCTCCGCTCACCCCTGCCCTAAAGGGAGACCCACGCACAAATTCCGTTTAGATTAACCGCTAAGAAACTTCTGAATAAAAAAAGAGCATCCATTTCCGGCTGCTCTTATTCGTTATTCGCAAATTCGAACGTTTCGTTATTCGTACAAGGGAAGATTATCCCAGTTTTACTCTTTTGAAGCTAACGATCTTCAAACCTTTATCGATACTCTCAAGATACTGACGCACCGTTAACTTCTCGTCCTTGATGTAAACCTGGTTCAATAAAGTATATTCATTGTAGAACTTGTTGAGTTTGCCCAAAGCAATTTTCTCAATCATGTTCTCCGGCTTGCCTTCCTGGCGCGCCTGGTCTTTTCCGATCTCGATTTCACGCTCGATCATTTTTGCATCCACATCGTCCTTGTCGATTGCAACAGGAGCCATGGCTGCGATCTGCATCGCTACATTTCTTCCGGCTTCGTCAATGCCTGCAGGATTCATGTTGAAAGCAACAACTGCTGTAAGCTTGTTTCCGGGGTGATTGTAAACGATTACTTTTTCTGAAGTGAGGTTCTGGTAATCCACAACATCAATTTTCTCTCCGATCTTTCCCATCTGGTCGAGCAATGTCTGCTCAACTGTAATGGTTCCGAGATTCAATTTTTTCAGGTCTTCGATTGAAGCAGGATTGCTTGCCATGGCAAGATCCAGAATCGATTCTCCATATTTTACGAAGTCAGCATTGTTGGCAACGAAGTCTGTTTCGCAACATACGCTTACTGCAACAGCACGTTTTCCGTCAGCAGTTGTTTTACCGAATACGTATCCTTCTTTCGCTTCCCTGTCCTGGCGGTTCGCAGCGATCTTCTGTCCTTTTTTGCGGAGGATGTCGATTGCAGCTTCAAAGTCGCCATTGGCTTCCATGAGGGCTTTCTTGCAATCCATCATTCCTGAACCTGTTTGCTGACGCAGTTTGTTAACGTCACTTGCACTTATTGTCATTGTAGTCATTGAATTATTTTGAATTAATTTGGCATCCCGGATTCGTCTTGAGTTTTGGAATTGAATAATTTCGAAAAAAGAATATCGAAATTCGAAAGAATACCTAATCTTGAAAATTAAATATTTTGAATTGAAGTTTTTTTCGAATTTCGGGATTAATAATTCGAAATTCTCTTCAATTTATTCCGTTACTTTCTTCTTGCGTGGGCGTTTGCCTGCAGCAGTGGCGGCAATGGTTTCAGGGGCAATGCCTGTTACAGCAGCTACCTCTTCGTCATCTGCTGCGATCTCTTTTGGCTTGGCTTCAACCATTACTTCTTCTTCTGAAGCTTTGGCTTCTGCATCCTTGTCCATCTTGCGTTCGCCCAAACCTTCTTCGATCGCGGCAACCATTACGTCAACGATAATTCCAATGCTCTTGGTTGCATCGTCATTTGCAGGAATTGCAAAATCTACCTGTGTAGGATCTGTATTGGTATCAGTGATAGCGAATGTAGGTATGTTCAGCTTTTGTGCTTCAGCAACTGCAATGTGCTCCTTCATGATATCCACGATGAAGATCGCAGCCGGAAGACGGGTAAGGTCAGTGATGCTTCCAAGGAAGTGTTCCATCTTGGCTTTCTGACGTGTGATCTGCAAACGCTCTTTCTTGGAGATGTTCTCAAATGTTCCGTCTGTAGCCATCTTATCGAAACCTGTCATTTTCTTTACTGACTTGCGCACAGTAGCGAAGTTGGTAAGCATTCCGCCCGGCCATCTTTCAGTGATGTAAGGCATTCCTACTTTCTTGGCAGCGTTGGAAACGATTTCCTTTGCTTGCTTCTTCGTAGCTACAAAAAGAATTTTGCGTCCCGATTTTGCAATCTGTTTCAATCCTGCAGCAGCTTCATCAAGCTTCACCACAGTTTTATTGAGGTCAATGATGTGGATACCGCGGCTTTCCATGAAAATATAAGGAGCCATTTTCGGATTCCATTTGCTCTTCAGGTGACCGAAGTGCGCGCCTGCTTCGAGAAGCTGATCGTAAGATACTCTTGACATATGTTACTAATTACTAATTTTTACTAATTTACTAAATACTAATTTGGACGTGGTACTTAAATCGAATGTCATACGTACCATTTGTATATTCGTATGCATTCGTATTTGGTACTATCGTTTAGAGAACTGGAAGCGTTTCCGTGCCTTCTTTTGTCCCGGTTTTTTACGCTCCACCATGCGGGGATCGCGGGTCATCAGGCCTTTTGCTCTCAAAGGCGGTTTGTTATTTTCATCCACCTTCACCAGTGCACGTGCAATGGCAAGACGAATGGCTTCTGCCTGTCCTGTGTAACCGCCACCTTCAACATTTACATTGATATCGTAAATGTCTTTCTGGTTAATGGTTTCCTGAGCCTGATTAATAATGTATTGAAGGGGACCAGTTGTGAAATAGTCTTTGTAATCCTTCTTATTAATAGTGATGGTGCCTTTACCCGGCTCCATGTAAATGCGGGCAATGCTTGTTTTTCTTCTGCCGATAGCGTGAATCATTCGGATATCTGTTGATTAAGAGAATTTAACTTCTTTTGGTTTCTGTGCTGCATGTGGATGCTCAGTTCCTGCATATACATGAAGGTTGCGGAAAATTTCTGCGCCAAGCTTGGTTTTTGGCAACATCATCCTCACAGCATGTTCGATCATGAATTCAGGTTTTTTCTTCATCATAAGCGTAGGAGTAGAAAAACGCTGTCCGCCCGGATAACCTGTGTAGCGTACATATTCTTTCATGTTCCATTTCTTTCCTGTGAGCTTAACTTTCTCGCAGTTGATGATGATCACATTGTCACCACAGTCAACGTGCGGTGTGTAGTTCGTTTTGTTTTTTCCACGTAACATGACAGCGACATTTGAAGACAAACGACCCAGAATCTGGTCTTTGGCATCAATGATCACCCAGTTTTTGGTCACCGTTTTTACATTTGCATGCACGGTTTTGTAACTATTCAGTTCCACTTCTTTACTGATTTAAAGGGTTTTACAATTAAAATCCCCCATATTTTGGGGGACGCAAAAGTATAAATCTTTTCTTATTGAGCAAACATTGCTTTAAATATTATTAAAGAGGGGGTTGTGGAGGAAGAAAGCTGACAATGGAACGCTTATTTGTTATGATTATGATGATAAAAATGATCTAAAATCTTATAAAATCATAACCATCATAATGGATCAGCATTCGTTTTTTGCGTAAAATGAGCGATTACAAGCTCGCTTTTTGATTTGCCAATGATTTCCGCCAATTCCTCCTGACCGGCTTCTTTAATCCTTTTCACCGATTTGAAGTGCCGCAGGAGCTCATCGGCTGTCTTTTCTCCAATGCCTTTTATTTCATGTAACTCCGTCTTTACGAACGCTTTACTTCTCTTATTTCGGTGGTGTGTGATGCCAAAGCGGTGGGCTTCATCTCTGATATTCTGGATTACCCGAAGCGTTTCGGATTTTTTGTCCAGATAAAGCGGAGCAGAATCTCCAGGATAATATATCTCTTCCAGTTTTTTGGCGATTCCAATTACAGCAATTTTTCCCCTGAGATCTAATTTTTCCAGACTGCTCAATGCTGCGCTAAGTTGTCCCTTGCCTCCATCAATAACGATAAGCTGCGGAAGTTCCTGCGCTTCTTCTGTCATTCGCTTGTATCTCCTGAAAACAATTTCTTCCATTGAAGCAAAATCATCAGGTCCTTCAACCGTCTTTATATTAAAGTGCCTGTATTCTTTTTTTGATGGCTTGGCATTTCTGAAAACTGTTAACGCAGCAACAGCAAAGTCGCCCTGGAAATTAGAGTTATCGAAACACTCAATATGACGCGGAAGGTCTTTCAGTCGCAAATCTTTTTTCATGACTTCCAGTAAACGCAGCACTTTGTTCTCCGGATTCGTTTTTTCAAACTGAAGTTGTTTCTCCTGAATATAATAATGAACATTTTTTTCAGAGAGCAACAGCAAATGTTTTTTGTCTCCGATCTTCGGAACCGTGATCTCAACATCTTTTATTTCAAGGTCAAGATGAAAAGGCAAAATAAGTTCCGTGGAATCACTGCTGAAACGTTCGCGCAATTCGGCAATGGCCAATTCAAGTAATTCTTCTTTCGTTTCGTCCAGCTTTTTTTTCAATTCAACTGTGTGTGCCTGGATAATGGATCCATTCATCACCTTCAAAAAATTCACCACGGCAAAGTCTTCTTCAACTTTAATAGAGAACACGTCTACATTATGTATGGCAGGATTAACGATCACACTCTTCTTATGGAACTTGTCCAGCCTGTCCAGTTTTTCTTTGATCTGCTGCGCCTCTTCATACTCAAATTTTTCAGCATGCTGCTGCATCTGATCATTCAGGTGTCCGATCACTGAGTTGATATTCCCTTTTAATATCAGTCTGATGTGCTGAATATTTGCATTGTACTCTTCTTCTTTTTGCAAGCCCTCGCAGGGTCCTTTGCAATTGCCAATGTGAAATTCCAGGCAGACTTTGAATTTCTTCTTCGCTATATTTTCAGGAGAGAGATTGTAGCTGCAGGTTCGTAATTTATAAAGCTGTGAAAAGAGATCAAGCAGGGTTTCTATCATCCGCACAGAAGTATATGGACCGAAATATTCCGATCCGTCCCTGATCAGCGTCCGCGTATAAAACACCCGCGGGAAAT
The DNA here is from genome assembly GCA_026391975.1 of Bacteroidota bacterium. GTDB lineage: Bacteria > Bacteroidota > Bacteroidia > AKYH767-A > 2013-40CM-41-45 > JAPLDB01. Next base: position 38,268 of record JAPLDB010000070.1, read on the forward strand.
TTTCTTTTTTAATGCAGATCCAGGGATAAGTTTTATCGTCTCTTAGATTCACATTGTATTTCGGCTGGTGCTTTTTGATGAGGTTGTTCTCCAGCAGCAAAGCATCCATTTCTGTTTCTACCACAATTGTCTTGATGTCAGATATCTGCCGCACCATCACCTGCGTCTTCCCTGAATCATGTTCCTTGTGAAAATAACTGCTCACCCTTTTCTTCAGCGACTTGGCCTTGCCTACATAGATAAGCCGCCCGTCCTTGTCATAGAACTGGTACACACCCGGACTTTCGGGGAGAACGGACAAATGATGCTGATAATCAAACATTGAAATTTTTCAGAGGTGACGAAATTAGTTCAAAATCTATTACCACATCGAATAGCGAATCTCCTCCGAATATACGAATTGCGAATACCATGTGTCGAATTCGTATTTCGCATATTCGATTGATTTTATTCGCTATTCGACGGGATAATCGGAATTTAAATATCTTTGAAACTTAATCATCAACAATGGACCGATACATCATCATCTCCGAACATACAGCCGAAGACTGCCGTATGGTCGTTAAGGAATTTGTGCATTATCACGCAGGATTTTTAACAAACTTTGAGTGGGGGTGCTACGATAACGACCACCATGCATATACAATCCTCGAAGCAGAAAATCATGCACAGGCATTGATGGCTGTTCCTCCTGCTTTAAGAAACAAAGCGCGCGCCATCAAACTCACACACTTTAAGCCGAGAGAAGGGAAGGACACGGCGCACCAGTCTGCTTAATCAACTGGTCTTTTTCGTTGGTATTTTTTGATTAGCCCCTAACCTGAATTGGACGCTACATTCCGTGACCAATGATTTTTTTTTCCTCCAATGTCCTGATCTACCGACCTCATTCGTTATCAGGTTATATTCAAAACAATATAAAATAATATTTAAATGAAAAAGGACGTAAACTCACTCAACTGGTTCGAGATTCCCGCTAAAAACATCAAGCGCTCTAAGAAATTCTATGAAAACATTTTCGGAATTAAAATGGAAGAAATGGAAATGAATGGCATGCAAATGGCTTTCTTCCCGTGGAAGGAAGGTTCAGGAAAGGCAAACGGGGGACTGGTACAAAGCAAAATGCACAAGCCAAGCAAAGATGGAGCGGTAATTTACCTGAATGCAAATCCAAAGCTGGATAAAGTGCTTGCTAAAATTCCTAAAGCGGGAGGAAAAGTTGTGATGCCGAAAATGCAGGCAGGCGACTTTGGGTTCATGGCTTTTTTTATTGATTCTGAAGGTAACAGGGTTGCGCTGCATTCACAAAAATAATTTTTAGACAGATGTCCTGAATTGCCCCAGGCATTCGTCTTACAGATAATTCAAATAATTAAATCTAAAAAAACCAAGTAAAATGGAAAAGTTCATGTATTTATTTCGCGGAGGAATGGCCGGCGAACAAGCTGCAAACGTGCCACAGGATCACATGCAAAAATGGATGAAGTGGATGGAGTCGCTTGCTGAAAAAGGGATTATGGTCGGTGGAGAGCCACTGGTGCCAACCGGCAAACAGGTGAATGGCTCAAAGAAGGTCGTAACCGACGGGCCGTTTATTGAAGCCAAAGAACTCGTCGGCGGATATCTCATCGTAAATGCCAAAGACATTAATGACGCAGTGGAAATATCCAAGGGCTGTCCGATTTTTGAAGTTGATGGCAAACTGGAGGTTCGTCCGATTCAGAAAATGGAGATGTAATGTACGAAGTACTGATCACTACGAATATACTAAGTACAAATTGCACAAATTAGAGTGATCGAACTTTAATGGAAAATCGGTAATTAGTATATTCGTAATAATTAGTAATTAGTACCCGATGAGTGATCAGCAAAATGTTTATAAAACAGTAGACCATCTTTTTCGTCACGAGTCGGGAAAGATGGTTTCTGTTTTAACGCGCATTTTCGGGTTCTCCAATATCGAGCAGGCTGAAGATATTGTGCAGGACACTTTATTGAAGGCGCTGGAGATCTGGAAGTGGGGAAAAATTCCTGACAACCCGCAGGCATGGTTGTACAAGGCTGCAAAGAATAAAGCCATCGACATCATCCGCAGGGAAAAGCTGAAGTATAAAATTGAAAATGAAATCGCAGTATTGCTTCATTCAGAATATTCTCTTGCGCCAAAGGTGAATGAGATGTTTACCGATGGAGAAATTAAAGACAGCCAGCTGCGAATGATGTTTGCCTGTTGTCATTCATCAATTTCACAGGAAGCACAGATCACACTAATGCTGAAAACACTCTGCGGACTCAGTGTAAAAGAAATCAGTAGTGCATTTCTTACAAATGAGGAAACCATCAGTAAGCGTCTTTATCGGACGAAGGTAAAAATCCGCGAAGAAAAAATTCCTATCGATTACCCCGGCGCAGGCGTCATGCCTCAGCGCATAGATGCAGTACTCAAAACACTATATCTTCTTTTCAATGAAGGATACAATTCTTCTCATCCGGAAAAACTCATACGCGAAGACCTTTGTGAAGAGGCGATGCGCCTGGCAATCATGCTTTCTGAAAATTTTAAAACCAACCTCCCGCAAACAAATGCTTTGCTTGCACTGATGTGCTTCCAGGTTTCCCGTTTCGGTTCGCGGCTCGACGACAAAGGGATGATCATATTACTGAAAGATCAGGACAGAAAAACGTGGAATAAATTCCTTATTCAAAAGGGAAATGAATACATGACACATGCATCATCAGGAGACAGCTACCATGATTTCCATATTGAAGCCGGTATTGCTTCCATCCATGCCAATGCAGCAGCATATGATCAAACCAACTGGCAGATCATTCTTGGCCTTTACGATTCTCTCTTCATTCGAACTAATAATCCTCTTGTTGCCCTCAACCGCTGTCTGGTTCTTGCAGAGTTGGAAGGACCATCCATAGCAATAGAGGAACTTTTGAAGATGAATGGACTCTCGGAAAATTGTCACTACCATGCTTCCCTTGGAGAAATGTATTTTAGGTCCGGAGAAAAGACCGAGGCAAAAAAATATTTTTTAAAAGCACTCGATTTAACAACTTCAAATGCGGAGGCGGATTTAATCAGACGGAAACTTAGTTTATTGGAAAGCTAAAACCAATTTCATTGAAAAATATTTATTGCCTGTATAACGTGGAATAGATTATTTTTGAAGATAATTTTTTAACCCCATGCAACCAGCCACCATTGAAGAACTCAGAAAAGTCATTTGCCTCACGGACTTGCCGAAGGAACATTTGCAATGGATCCTCGAGCATGGCGAGGTTTCGGAACATGCAGATGGGGATCTTATTATAAAGACCGGCGACCCCATAGACGAAATGATTATGGCCCTTGAAGGCAAAGGTCATTTCTATATGAATGTGAATGGCAAACTTGTATTCTATTTTACTTTTGAAAATGATGTGCAGACAGGTGGCGTAGGTGGATTGCTGCCTTATTCACGCATGAAAATATCACCTGGAGATAATTTCGCTGTTGGAAAAGTGCGGTTATTCCGCCTCCACAAAAAACATTTCAGGGAACTTGAACAGCTCAATCCTGAATTTATCCAACGGCTCATCGGTTATATGACGGAACGCGCCCGGCATTTCGCAACAGAAAAACTGCAGCAGGAAAAAGTTGGTGCATTGGGTCAGCTTGCTGCCGGCATTGCACACGAGCTGAATAATCCCGCCGCTGCCATAAACAGGATTTCTTCTGAACTCATCAAACGCCTCATGCAGAATTATGATCTTACAGAAAGATTGATGCGGGATCATGTAAAGCCTGAGTTTATAACAAGTGCAAGACAATTAGCGGAAGAAAAAAAAGCAGTCATTACCCAAAAAATAATGCTTACCGCCATGCAACGCCTCGACAGGGAAGACGAGATCAATGCATGGCTTGAGAAAAACAGCGCATCCGACGGACAAGTCGCAGAGACATTCACCGATACAGGGATTACCATTAATGATCTGGAGAAAATCAGTAACAGTGTCGGCAAGGAAGCGCTTCCGGATGTACTTCAATGGCTGGAGAACAACCTCAGCTCTCAACGTATATTGAAAGATCTTGATGATGCCTCATGCCGCATTTCAAATTTAGTTGGAGCAATAAAAAGTCATGTTCACATGGACCGCACCAGTGACATGCAGCCCACAAATATTCATAAGGACCTGGAAAACACGCTTACGTTACTGGGCTATAAACTCCGTGAAAAAAATATTACGGTGAGGAAAGATTTTTGTGCCGACATGCGTGAAATTCCTGCATACGTTGGTGAACTTAACCAGGTGTGGACCAACCTGCTTGACAATGCCATCTATGCTGTTCCGAAGAACGGAACAATCAGTGTTGAAACAAAATGTAGCCAGCATGACGTCATCGTTAAAGTAATTGATGGTGGAGCGGGCATCCCTGAAGAAATCCAATCAAGGATCTTCGATCCTTTTTTCACTACAAAGAAACAGGGAGAAGGCACCGGCATCGGCCTTGACACAGTGATGCGAATTGTAAAGAGGCACAACGCAGAAATAAAAGTTGTTTCAGTTCCGGGAAGAACTGTATTCACTGTTTGCATTCCATTCCCTAAAAAAGAAAATGCAGAATGAAACTACCATACATCATTATTGTTGATGACGACAGGCAGGTACTCGGTGCCATTCAACGCGACATCCGGAATAAATACAGAGAAGAATATCGAATTGCAGCAACCGAGTCTGCACTTGAAGCCCTTGATCTCATCAAAGAACTGAAGTTGAAAAATGAAGCGGTAGCTCTTTTTATCTCCGACCAGAAAATGCCGGAGATGGAAGGTGTAGCCTTTCTTGAAATTGCAAAGCAAACGTATGAAGATGCCGGAATGATATTACTCACCGCCTATTCAGACATTGACGCAGCCATCAAAGCAATCAACACAGTAAAGCTTGATCACTATTTGCTAAAGCCGTGGAATCCTCCGGAAGAAAAATTATATCCCATTGTAGATGACCTGCTTGAAGAGTGGCATTCGCTTTACAAGCCCGACCATGAGGGTATTCGCATTATCGGTTTTCAATGGAGCCCGAAGTCGCACAAGCTTAAAGAATTTCTCTCAGGCAACTTGGTGCCGTTTTTATGGATGGATGTTGAGCATAATCCTGATGCAGAAAAATACCTCACCAGTGCCAATGTTACACATGCATCGTTGCCGCTTGTAGTTTTGAAAGATGGATCATTTCTTACTGATCCTGAACTACCGGATCTCGCTGCGGGAATAGGTCTGAAACAAAAAGCCACGGAGGCAATGTATGACGTCCTCATTATCGGTGCAGGCCCTGCCGGACTGGCAGCATCAGTATATGGTTCATGTGAAGGATTGAAAACACTGCTGATTGAAAAAAGCAATCCCGGCGGACAAGCGAGCAGCAGTGCGCGCATTGAAAACTACCTGGGATTTCCGAATGGCTTATCAGGAGCAGAACTTACCCGAAGGGCCATTGCACAAACAGTACGCTTCGGAACGGAAATGCTTACGCCACAGGAAGTGAAAAAAATCAATGTGAAAGACGGTTATAAAATTGTGGTAATGGCTGACGGCTCTGTGATCCACACAAAAGCGATTGTGATTTCTACCGGCGTTGCCTACGCAAAGCTTGAAGTTGAAGGGATCGAAAAATTTACCGGTGCCGGCGTGTATTATGGTTCTGCTGCCATTGAAGCGCACGCTTGTCGCGACGGTGTTATTTATTTAGTCGGCGGGGGAAATTCTGCATGCCAGGCAGCAATGCACCTTTGCAATTTTGCAAAAGAGGTTAACATATTGATCAGGCGCGACGAACTGAAGCACGTTGCTGCCAATTACCTCGTAGAGAACATCAGCAAGGTCCCCAACATTCATGTACTTGCAAACACTGAAGTAACTGCTGTACATGGAGCAGAAGTGCTTGAACAAATCACATTAAAAAATTCCAAAACAGGAGAAGAAAAAACCGTTCCTGCAAAAGCACTGTTTGTTTATATCGGTTCCCGCCCGGGAACATCATGGCTCAATGATTTATTGTTGAAGGATGAGCGGGGATTCATCATCACAGGCAGAGAGCTCATTGATCAAAAAAACTTTCACTCCCAATGGAAACTGAAACGTGAGCCTTTCTTGCCTGAATCGATCGTTCCCGGAATTTTTGCATCGGGTGACGTGCGCTCGGGTGCAATGACGGGAATATCCTCAGCAGTTGGTGAAGGGGCAATGGCAATACGGTTTGTGAGGAAGTACCTGCAGGAGAACTAGCAATGTAAAATGTAAAAAGTAATATGTAGTTGTTGCACTCGTACTTTTTATTAAAGTACTGATGCTAAAACTTACATCTTACATAATACATATTACATATTTTACATTCCGTTAATCTCAATCACCTTCGCCAGCGCTTTCAACGCCGTATCATGTTTTTTCACAAAGGGATTATTCAGATCCCACACATAACCCGCAAGCACGGAACAGATCTGGCTTTTGAAACCTTGATTGATGTCGCGTGCGAAAAAGATGTCGTGTAAAGTGCCGTCATACCATCCTGAAACATAGCTGCGAAAAGTATTGATGCCCTGCATCATGTGTGCAGTGTATTCTTTGTTCCAGTCAATGGTTGAATCATTGCGCAGATGACGCGCAACCAATTTTGCTGCCGTATGTCCGCTCTCCATGGCGAATGTAACTCCCGAAGAAAAAACCGGATCAAGAAATTCAGTTGCATTTCCGGTGAGCACAAATCCGTCACCGTATAATTTTTTGGTGGTGATCGCATAACCCGTAATCACCGTTGGCTGAAGAATGATTTCAGCATCACGAAAACGATCAGCAGTATTCGCATCAGCGGAAATCATTGCTCGGTACGATTTTTCATCTGTGCCATTGAATTGCTCAAAAAATTCAGGTGTGCCCACGAATCCTACAGATGTAATTCCATTACTGAAAGGGATAATCCATATCCACACGTCCTGCCTGTGTACCACAACAGTGATGCGGTTTCCGTCAATGCCTTCCGGACGTTTTAAATCTTTGATATGTGCAAAGAATGCCTTGCGCGTTGGAAATCCGCTCGGCTCATCCAGGTTAAACATGCGCGGTATCACGCGGCCATATCCGCTGGCATCCACAATAAACTTTGCTTCGATTTCTTTTTTCGATCCGTCGGCGTGTTCAACAGTTGTTACTGAATGATCATTGTGAAATTTGATGTCGGTAACACCTGTGCGGTAATCGATCGGAACACCTTTTTTCTCAACAGTATCTGCAAGTGTTTTATCAAACTGCGCCCGCGGTACTTGCCAGGTCCAGTTCCATCCTTTGGTAAACTGATCTGCAAAATTGAAATCACAGATCTCATCCCCACGTACAAACTTGGCTCCGAATTTTTCCTGGAAGCCCTGGGCTTTCACAGCATCGAGTAATCCAGCTGCTTCCAGATGATCCATGCATCGCGGCAGTAAACTTTCTCCGATCACAAAACGTGGGAACTGTTGCTTCTCCACCATTCGAATATTGAATCCCTCCTTCTTTAATATAGAAGCGGCAATGGTTCCGGCCGGACCGGCACCGATTACGAGTACATCAGTCTTTTCTTTAATCATGGTTCTTTACCCCGTCGAATAGCGAATTCGCAAAGGCGAGACGAATGTACGAATTACGAAAGTAGAAAATTCAATCAGGCAAGATGGAGTGTTTGCACTTTTTAAAATGCTATCATTTTCAGCGTACCCAGCTGGCTGATCCTTTGCGCCCGGTTCCGAGGTGTCGCATCCACATCTGCCTAATTCTCTGATTTGGCTGCATTGTCCCGGAGGGACATTATATTGGTAGGACCAAAGCGCTTAGTGAAGCCAAGTCCCATAGGGACGACATATTTAAAAGGATTGAATAGATATTGATTTATTGCCCCTCAGTGAATGCCCGCGTTGTGAATTAATTTATAGTTGAAGCGAAAGTGATGCGTCGGGAGATTTCGCCGACTTCGTTATAAAGACTGCTTCACAAAATTATTTCGCGTGACCACGGGCAATATTCGGACTTTCCGGGTTTACGCTCAGTTTGAGCAATTTTGGAAGTACGACCAGATCCATATCCTCCATTGGAACAGCGCCAAGCAAAACTTCATTTCCCATAATCAAAGCACCAACAAAACAATTCCTGTTTTCAAAAGTGATGCGCACAGGACCTGCATATGGTACAGTGTGTGAACTTCCATCTGCTGTTGTAGCTTCACGCGTTTCAAGAATCGTAAGCTGAAGCTGTGTTGCAATGTGTTCAGGGATCACGAGATATGTTGATCCGCTGTCAGCAAGGCATTTTACAGTAATGGGTTGTAATTCCTTCCTGACCGGATTTGATAATTTTATTTCGGAGTATACAAGGCCCATGATTATTTCTTTTTGCAAAGATAAAGTAAATCCAAGGGAAAAGATTTAATGTTAATGCAATAAAATAGAATAAATTTAAGTGCATTAAATCACATTCTACAATCCATATTGGCTGATCAAATAGATCATCGCTGCCATAGACGCCGCGCCCAGCTCCAGCTCCCGCCGGTTCACTTTGTCGAAGGTATCGCTTGCTGCATGGTGAAGATCAAAGTAGCGTTGGGAGTCAACAGACAATCCAAACCCAGGAACACCCTTGTCTGTTATTGGTGAAATGTCAGCGCCGTCACCGTCACCATCCCAGCTCCACAGACCATAAGGGAGTAATAAACTTTTCCACTGCAATACTTTTTCGCGCTGCTCTTTTTTCATATTCAGTCCGAAGCCATGCGGAGTAAATCCACCTGCATCGCTTTCCATCGCTGCAATGTGTTTTTCTTTTTTTCGTTCCGCTTCCGCACCATATTTCTTTCCGCCCTTTAATCCATTCTCTTCATTCATGAATGCGATGGCACGTATTGTGCGTTTGGGTTTCACGCCTGTTGTTTTGAAAAGCCGCAACACTTCAATGCTTTGTGCAACTCCGGTACCGTCATCAGTAGCGCCTTTTCCTGTTTCCCACGAATCAAGGTGTCCGCCCACATCAATGATTTCTTCAGGATGCTCGCTTCCTTTGATCTCTCCAATTACATTATAAGATAAAACACTATCCATCATTTTACAACTTTGCTTCAGGTAGAACCTTGCTTCGGGGTTTGTTTTTAATATCTGGCTGATTACCTCAGCGCCATTGGTACTGACGGCAGCCGCCGGAATTTTCGGAAGTGAGTCATTGTATCCCATCGCTCCTGTATGCGGAAAATCATCCTGGTTGATCGCCATGCTGCGCACAATAGAAGCAACAGCTCCGTATCGTGCCGCTTCACTGGCTCCTGCCCACCGGTATTTACCCGCCTCGCTATATGCATCGAAGGTATTGATGAACGTCTGGTCAAAAGGATGATTATAAAAAACAATTTTTCCTTTGATCTTTTCCGTACCCAGCTTCTTCAGCTCATCAAAAGACTTCACCTCAATGAGCGGTGCAGAAACACCCCAGTCGGGCGTGCCGATGCTCATGCCCAGCGCACATACAGGAACTTCTTTCATGCCTTTTCCATCCTGTACCATTCCTTTTTCTTTTTCACCGCGCACCCAGTGCGGAACCCATACTTCCTGCAGCCACACGGTATCAGCGCCGGCATCGATCATGGCCTGCTTCGCCCATTCAACAGCGCGTGCAGCTTCCGGTGATCCGGCAAGTCGCCCGCCGATGGTATTCACAAGCTTGTCAAGGTTTTTATACGCCACGCTGTTGGTTAGCGCTTCGTTAAAAAACTTTTTAATGGTAACGGAATCCGTTTGCTGTGCGTTGCTGTGCACAGTGAAAATGACAAGGAAAGAAAAAAGCAGGATTTTTCTCATGGAAGAATTTTTTTCCAAAGAAACGAAATATTCATGAGGACTGGCTGTAAGTTGTAGTTAATGTACCCATTGCCGGGTATTAAACTCCATTTCGAAATTCAAAATAATTATCTCAAATTTACCGGATGACCATTGGCCTCAAACCAGTTTCACAGAATCTCTGATATACTCTACTCATCGGCATCTGGAGGTTTAGTTGGAGGTTGATTTAATAGTCAATAGAGAATACAGGTATTGAATTTTTTACTAGTGAATAAAAGCAAATGAAGAAAATTGATTACGGAATTGATGCACCACATGTAATAAGGAACCTTTTTATTTTTAGCGTTGCCGGGTTTTTTGCGGCGGTTTTTTTTCCAATGATTAAAATTGGACAGGTCAACATACATTTCTCCGGTTTTATATGGATGGGTGTTTCATGCGGACTCATGGCCTTATGGATGTTGCTTTATTCGGTATATGGAAAACTTAAACACCGGGATCGGATTTTAGACCTGGTTGACTGGAAAGGAAATGAAATGGTATTGGATATTGGAACAGGAAGAGGATTGTTGGCTATTGGTGCTGCCTGCTCAAGACAGAAAAAAGGCCTGTCAGGAAATAGGTAGGGTCCTTAAAAATGGAGGCATTGGAATTATTTCTGATTTTAAGCACATGAATGAATATAGAACGAATTTCCTTGCTTTGGGGTTGAAAACAGAAATGTTGCCGGCATCATTTTTTACCACATTTCCTCCACTGGCTATTTTGAAGATTTATAAAGTTTGAACTGGAATTGTACTGAATGAAAAAATTGCTGTATGCTATCTTGTTTCTTTTTTCTGTTTTGACTTTTTGTAAGGTTGAAGCGAAAGAAAAATACCTGCTGACGAGAGACAGCCTGAATGATAATTCCAACTTCATTCCTAAAAACTGGTTGTTCAGCAATGGCGATGATTCGTGTATGGCTTCGTTAACATATAACGACAGTCAATGGAAAGAGGAAAGGACATCGCTTATCTTTTCCGATACTTCAAAACCGGCTTTTAATGGAATTGGCTGGTTCCGCTTGCATTTTATTTCTGATACTACTGTTGCAGGTAAGCCGCTTGCCATGACAGTGACCCATTACGGTGCGTCGGAGATATACATCGATGGCAAACAGATAAAAAAATTCGGGACGATAAACGGGCCCGACAGTTCTGAATATTATGACCCGCGGGAGGTTCCATTTATCTTTTCAATAGCAGAAGCCGGAGAACATGTTCTTGCTGTGCGCTATGCGAATTACGAAGCAGAAAAGAATTTTAAAACATTTGGACGTGCGAAGGCGGGATTTGAAATGATGATTGGAATGCCTGATGATTTTATTTCTCAGAAAAACCAGCGAAGCCTTGCGCTTACTTTCCTTCTTGTTCTACTGGGAGGAATATTCCTCGCATTATGCTTCATCCATCTTTTCCTTTTTTTCTATCATCGGTCCGACCAGTCAAATCTTTTCTTCAGCATTTTTATGTTCTGCATTGGCGTCCTGTTTATTATTGGCTTCATCACTTATGCCAGCACCTCGCCATCATTTTCAATGAAGTCCATTTTCATTGTAAACCCACTTGTTGTTATTGCCTGCATTTCACTTTCAGGATTCATAAAGGAACTGTTCCTCAAAAGCAGCTGGCGCTTCAACGTCATCATTTTAATTGGTGTAGTTTCTTTCCTGATGCATATCTTCGGGATTTCTGAATATGCTTATGTAACAGTCGGACTGATTATTACCGTATCGTTTGAAGCCGTTTTTACGGTCATCTTCGGAATGATTAAGCGGGTCAAAGGGGCGCGCATCATTGGGACCGGAATACTTTTCTTTACACTATTCATACTTACGCTTTTCGCCATCGCATTAATAAATGAGGGTAAGTTTGACGTTGACGACAGTACTACAAGCGGACAAATCTGGGAGTTCTTGCTGGCTCTTGCAGTCATCAGCATTCCTGTTTCGATGTCATTATACCAGGCCTGGCGTTTTGCCAGTATTAATAAAGACTTAGGACTTCAACTTGAACAGGTGCAAATGCTATCTCTTAAAACACTTGCACAGGAAAAAGAGAAGAAAAAAATTCTTGAAGCACAAAAGGAAACACTTGAAGAAGAAGTTCTTTTGAGAACAGAGGAGTTGCGGACTGAAAAGAAAAAATCGGATGACTTGCTTTTCAATATTCTTCCGATGGAGGTTGCCAATGAGCTTAAGGAAAAAGGGAGTGCTGACGCAAAGCAGTTTGAAGATGTAACGGTAATGTTCACTGATTTCAAAGGATTCACACAGCTTTCTGAAAAACTTTCTCCGGCTGAACTGGTTACGGAAATTCATACATGTTTCAAGGCATTCGACGACATCATTGGCCGGCATAACATTGAAAAGATCAAGACCATTGGGGATTCTTATATGTGTGCCGGCGGCTTACCTGTGAAAAACACAACCAATGCAGTTGACGTTGTAAGTGCTGCAATGGAAATTCAGGAATTCATGGATAAGCATTTGCTTCTAAGAAAAAGTGAAGGCAAGGAAATATTTGAAATAAGAATTGGAGTTCACACAGGTTCTGTTGTTGCCGGAATTGTAGGGGTCAAGAAATTTGCTTACGATATCTGGGGCGACACAGTTAATATTGCATCAAGAATGGAATCATCCGGAGAAGCTGGAAAAGTAAACATCAGCGGGAGCACCTATGTATTGGTGAAAGATAAATTCAGTTGCACGCACAGGGGAAAAATTAACGCGAAGAATAAGGGAGAGATTGATATGTACTTTGTTAACCGAAGCCTTGGCGAAGGTTAGCTTTGTTAACCGAAGCCTTAGCGAAGGTTAGCTTTGTTAACCGAAGCATTGGCGAAGGTTAGCTTCGTTAACCGAAGCATTGGCGAAGGTGAAATTCCTTAACAGTAGCTTTAGCAGAGGTTAATATTGGTTTAACTGCTTTTCAAAAATGTTTTGCAAAGAAAGATCAGCCTTTCCGGTCACTCAATAACGATTTTCTTTTTTGAAGTCATGTCACCACTTATGACTTCTGCAAGATAAACTCCTTTTGCAAAACCAGAAACATCCATCGTTGCAGTATTTTTTCCCGCAATAGATAAAACTATTTTTTCACTGCCGATCCGTCCGGCTACTTCTGAAATTCACAAAAGTGCGGGTTCGTTTTTCGCCGTGTAAAATGAAATCGTGATTTGATCTGTCGCAGGGCTCAGAAACCTGATTTGAAATGTCGACGATCTTTGTTAGCGTAAAAACTCCGTTCAGGTAGTTGTCAATATAATTTTGCGCGTTTGCTGAAAGGGAAAGGATGAAGCATTCCGTATGAAGGTTCTTATTCATTGTAAAGTTATTTTTCAGGAAGGGCAAATATGTAAGAAGGATGAGTTCAAAAGTGGTTTTTATTGCCTTCCTTAAAGTTGGATAAAAGCAAAATGAACGTAGGTTTGTGTTTCTTTTGAAATAAAAACAATTATAGGTGAAAGAACCACAGCCTGCCGGTTTGAAATTTGTTTATTGGTTTGCGTATTACAACCTTTCTTCACCCAGCGTTCGCTACCGCGGCTTGTATGCGCTTCGATTTTTAAAAAATGAATACAAAATAAACTCATATTTTATTGTTCCGCGCTATACACCTTCCGGAGTTTTTGAATTCATTTGGGCATTTTTGTCTGCTTTAATATTCAGAAAAGCTGGATCAATAATAGTCATACAGCGGATCCATTCAGGTTTTATTTACAGCACACTTTTAAAGTTGCTGATTAAAATCAGGAATGACAATACATTTTACGATCTTGACGACGCAGATTATCTGGAGCACCCTCCAGCAACAATTTATTATTTTATCAGGAATTGTTCAGCCGTCTTCACTGGAAGCAGAGAACTCATGAACAACCTTTCCCCTTTGAGTAAGAAAATATTATTGAACACGTCTCCGGTACCTGATCCGATTGTTTTTAAGAAAAATAAAAACCAGCTTCTAACGATTGGATGGATCGGTGATTTCAGGGGAGGTCATAGTGAAAGCATGAAAAGTGTTTTCTTCCCGGCCTTATCCTCATTGCCATTTAACATAAAGCTCATTCTTTTAGGTGTAACAAAAAATCTGAATACGAATTTCTTACAGATTATTTCAAGTCTTTCAAGAATGTGCTATTGGAAATACCGCGCAACATTGACTGGAATGATGAACAAAGCATCCAGCAAAAAATTGCAACCTTAGACATTGGTATTGCCACACTGCTTAATACTGAATTACAACGTTCCAAATCTGCTTTCAAGGCCAAACAATATCTGAATAACGGCGTTCCTGTGCTGAGTTCAGATGTTCCGGAAAATAATTCTTTTGTTGTGCACGGTCGCAATGGTTTTCTTTGTTCAACACCTGATGAATTCAGGCAAAGAATTATTGAAATAAATAATATGGGACAGGAGGAATACTGTAAATTATCGTTTGAGGCGATGGCAACAATTCCCCGGTTTAACCTGAAGGGTTATTGCAGCAATATTCGCGAAGCATATCACGAAAACTCAGGACAATCTCAATAAAGATCACTTCTCCAAAAACACCTTCACGCTTTTCTGAAAATCGCCTGCAGTAAGTTGCACCATGTACATTCCCGGAGGCAAAGCGGACTGCTGTGCATTCAGTTTGATCTGGTACAAGCCCTGTTGTTGCCGGCCTTCGCTTTTGATCTGCATCACTTCTTCTCCGAGCAATGAATAAATTTTAATTACAGGAGTAACATTGAAAGGGAGGTAATATTCTATGGTTGCCTCCGACGAAATCACGTTCGGAAATACAGTGATGTATGGTTTCTCGCTTTTGACTGCAGGTGGGAGAATTCCGGTAGGAGTCTGCGTAAAGTGAACAACAAGCGTATCTCCTGTTGTAAGATTCACTTGCGGATTAATTGCCATTGATGATGGTAAATAGGTGGTATTGTTCGATGTCCAGTGATCAAACTGGAAGTTCACAGTATCAGTTACGATAGCACGCATATTTACGCTGATGCCGCCGAAATAAAAACCACTCCATGGAAAATGATCGATCGTCATAGAGTTCATTGACACCTTTCCTGCATTCGCCGGATCGGCATCCAATGTGAGTGGGTAAGGTCCTGTTGTATTGTAACAGCCATTCATAGTGGTTGCAACCAGCGAACAACGTGCAGCAACGAAATTCCGCAGCCTGTTAAAATTTGTTTGCCATTCTGTGTAAGTACCAAACCATCTGTTTGCATGTTGTGTCATTTCCGGATCGATCATGGCTTTCCATGCATCTAGTTGTCCGAGCATTTCGTCGCAACTGAAAGCGGTATTCATAAGATCAGCATATCGTGAAATATAAAAGTGATTGAAGTCAGGATTTTGACGAAGGTGTGCAAGCAGGTCAAGGTGTCCGTCCGGATCACTTAAGCCACCGGTTTCAACCTGACACAAGGGGGCATATCTGCTTGTATCAGGGATGCCGGTATAGTTGATGTAAAAAGCAAATACTGCATCGTTGTCCCAAAGAATGTATCCCCATTTTTTGTGTCCGCCATTCGGATTAAGGCCACGCCACCAGCCTGTGTTGTAATTCAGCCAGTCTGTGGTATTGACCAACGCATTTACAATGATGTAGTCAGCAAGACTCTGCACATCAAGCTGAGAAGTGACAGTTGCATAGTCAGCGGCATTGGTCATATTGTGGCTCATTGTCCAGTTGTAAAAAGTATCCCAGTCGCTCATGGCCTGGTTGCCGCCATATTCAGCCCAACGGTTTCCCCATCGCTCTACATATTGAATTTCATACTTGCTTTGACCATAGTAATAATTGGTGAAGTCATGGTCGTCGCATCGTTCCCGTAAATCATATACACCCCAGTATTGACCATTAATATAGACAATGCATTTATCAGCGCCACGTACATCCAGGTCGAGGCCACCACGTTTTGCAAGCATCTGAACGTAGGAATCACGCAGGTGAGCGCTGCCGGCATTTTGAGAATGATGCGCTGCCGGATAGTTATCATCTCCGGCTGCACGCATAATAAACCGCTGAAACTGATCGCGGTCACTGTATGGAAACATTTTTTCATGCAGGGCATCGCTGTAGCCCATTTCATCACGTGCAATAAAATCAATGCTCCGTTGATCATTTGCCCATGAGTCCTGACCGTGGCGGTTAAATGTTCCGTATGACTTTGAAGTGCGCACTCTCGTCGTGTCAAAATATTCCACTGATCCGAAAGGCACCAGACCCCCGCTACCATTGGCAAGGGTTGTAAGGCTTGTTCCGGAAATAGAGACCACTTTCAGCGTATGCGATACATTCATGAAATAAGTATTATAAACCATGAAACTTGGCAATATTGTAGGATCACTACTGATCGTAATTGCTTTTAATACTGTTGTTGCCGCAATTGTTATGGGAGACGAATACAATGCAGAAGTTCCGGTAGGCTCAGTTCCGTCAGTTGTAAACCGGATCACTGAGTTTGGCTCAGAAGTATAAAGTGAAACTGTGAAGGAACTTGTGTAATATCCTGCCGGCATGCTGGCATCTGGCTTAGCAGCATAAGCCGTATAAGAGGCTGTCGTGTTTGAAGTACTGGAAGTTGGCGTTGTAAAAACTCCCCACGTTGCACTGCCATTGGCGATACGTCCAAAGGAGTGACCCATCATTGTCCTGGTAAGTTGTGCATAATCAATAATATTCCCGGAAGAATTAGCAAGTACAACGAAGTCGGGATTGTTTTTAGATTGGGTGAGCTTAAAATTGGTATGGTAGTTTACACCTGCAGAAACATTTCTGCCTGAAGCCCAGAAACGTTTGAACCCATTGGCAGTTATTGTAACTCCGGCCGGAACCTGCCACATGGTTGGATCAGCAGGATTGTCGCTGAGGTAGTATCCGCTGATATCAACGGATGCTCCGCCGGTATTATAAAGTTCTATCCAGTCGCCGTAATCGCCATAGTCATCTGCTACCTGTGACATGTTGCTGCAGGAATATTCGTTGATTACGATGTCGGCTTGTGCATTTAAAGATGCGATAAGGAAAAATGAAATAAAGATTGGGAATAATAAAAGTCTTTTTGATGGCATAGGGCAAGTGTTAAAGGGTGAGAATTACAAACTTACACTATTTTTTAACATTGAAAAAGCGTTTAAATGATCGGAAATATTAATAAAACCCTGTAACTTCGACTTTCCCCTAACCGTCCCATACCTGAACAACACCTACTTTCGCCACCGCGAATGACTGCCAGCGAATACAACAAATGCGTAGACGAACATGCCGACGGGCTTTATCGCTTTATCCTTAAGAATATGAAGGATGAAGAAGAAGCACGCGACGTGGTTCAGGATGCATTCGAGAAAATGTGGCGGAACCATGAGAATGTAGACGGACAAAAATCGAAATCGTACCTCTTTACAACAGGATACCATACGATGATAGACAGGATCAGGAAGAAGAAGCACATCAGCGATTTTACAGAAGTGAATGAAGAAAGTCTGTTTCATACAGAACAATACAGTGATGCGAAAAAGATATTGAATGACGCAGTGAACCTGTTGCCCGACATACAAAAGGCCGTAATCACGCTCCGCGATTTTGAAGGATACAGCTACTCGGAAATTGGAGTCATCACAAAACTGAATGAATCGCAGGTAAAGGTTTATATCTATCGTGCTCGATTATTCCTGAA
>JAPLDB010000159.1 GCA_026391975.1 Bacteroidota bacterium
GCTTTTGCACAAGTTTACAATTATTACTACGGTAATATTCATGCCCATACAGGATACTCTGATGGCAATGCGGGAGCGGATCCTGCATATGGTTCAGCAAAAGCTTGTTATCAATATGCTGAACAATCCCTGCATACCGACTATTTCGGAATCAGTGAGCACAATCACAGTATGGCCGGAATGGTAATAGCTGATTATCATAAAGCTATTCTCGAGGCTGACTCTGTAAATCAAAACAATGTATTTACATCTTTACTGGGAATGGAATACGGTGTTATCAACAATGGCGGACATGTTCTTATTTATGGCATTGACAGTCTTATTGGCTGGGAATCTGGCAATTATGATATTTTCAACTCAGAGTATGATTACAACTCGTTATTTACAATGATTGCAGGCCGGCAAAATGCATTTGCATACCTGGCACACATGAATGCAACCGATTATGGAAATCTTTTAGGCCAACCTTATAATGCCATTTGGGATCAGGCCATAGTAGGACTTGCGATGAAAAGTGGTCCTGCATTTTCAACAGACACAACATACAATAACCCTTCATCTTCTACTTACTCTGCGAGGTTTCAGGATCTGCTGAAGAAAGGATATCATGTGAGTGTTGGTATTGACCAGGATAGTCATTACATCACATTTGACAGGTCAAGTAAAGGGAGAACAGTAGTGTTGGCACCTTCACTAACAAGGACAAATATTCTTGATGCATTTCGTCAACGCAGGTTTTATGCTTCTGAAGACTGGAATGCAAATGCAAATTTCAGCATCAATAATCATGTGATGGGATCTATATTCAATGATGTTTCGAACCCTGCCATTGGCATTACCATGTCGGATCCTGATGGAGAAGCAATTTCATCAATAAAAGTCTGGTATGGAGTTCCCGCAAGCGGTATTACTCCAACCGTTCTTACTTCCAATCTTAATTCATCTTCCCTCTATTTTACCCACAATACTTTGGCCGGAAGCACTTATTATTATTATGCTGAGATCACCCAGGCCGACGGAGATAAAATCTGGACAGCTCCGATTTGGATGACAAAAAATTCGACTCCTCTTCCTGTTGAGCTGCTTCAATTTTCTGCGGAGCGCCATGACAAATCAGTGTTGCTAAGTTGGGCTACCGGATCAGAAATTAACAATGATCATTTCAGTGTAATGAATGCCGGAACTGACAATGCTTTCACTGAAATATGCAATGTTCCTGGTAACGGAAATACAACAACCATTCATAGTTATTATACACAGGACAATAACCCACAGGAAGGTATCAATTACTACAGACTTGACCCTCTATGTTCAGTCTGAAATCAAATCTTCCATTTCAATTCAATTGTATAATTGTCAGGGCAATCTGGAATACTCATCCGATGAACAATTGAATAAAGGATTCAATATCCTTGGAATAAGCAGGCCACTTTGTGCAGACGGAATTTACTTCCTGAAAATTTTCGAGAACACAACAGGCGAAACATGGAATGGAAAAATTGAATTCCGCGGACGTTGATAATCCAGGATCAATTCATTTTCATGACCCTTTTCATGAGGACCCGTTCACCTGTCGTGACCTTTAACATGTAAATACCTTTTGAAAGATTATGCAAACCCGAAAGTTTGTTGGAATGTATCCCATCCGAGAATAGTTTTGCAGCGCAAATTAGTTTTCCTGTTAAATCAAATAGTTCAACGCCTATAATCCCCTTTCGTTTTTCATTTAGAAGAAAACGGATATCCTCGTTAACCGGATTTGGATACACGATTAAAGCATCAGACGGCGATGTATTCTCATCAATACCGGAAAGGATGCTATGAGCGAGTGCAAAATCAGGAATACCATATCCCAGAGAATCATTGGGCGCCAAAGCATAATTGGCGCTCTGCTGAATGGCATCATGGATCTCCATTGCAGAAGCTGTGGGATGTGCCTGCCAAAGGCAAGTTGCAGAACCTGCAAGCACGGGACATGCAAATGAAGTTCCGAAACCATAAATGCTGATCAGTCCATCAGTACCTTGTACAACAGTATATGCGCCCTGGGCAGCAACGTTTGGTTTCACGTTTCCATCAGAGGAAGGTCCGTAGCTGCTGAAATCTGCGTGGAAACCATCAGGACCAACAGCAGCAATGCTGAGTACACTATCGCCATCACTAGGCGCACTGATGTAATGCCAGGGATCATTTCCTGAATTCCCTGCTGAAGTGAGCACCAGTATTCCCCTTGAAACGGCAATGTCGGCAGCAATTGAACTAGGACACGTATTTCCATTCATATCATTGTAAGTATGATTGTTTTCACTGGGCAATGTGTCCCCCTGGAAAATAAAATTGTCAAAAGTGGTATAACCAAGCGAGGAAGATATCACATCAGTTCCAACGCTGTCGGCGTACTCAGCTGCAGAAGCCCAGTTGTATTCTTCAATGATGTTTTCGCGTGGCACATCTTCGCTTCTGAGCAGGTAAAACGAAGCTTCCGGAGCAGTTCCGATCAATGAGTCAGGCATGTTTGAGGCGATGCAGCTTAGTACAGCTTCACCATGACCATCGTCTTCGTAAACAGATGCTTCATCAGCAACAAAATCCCATGTGCCCAATATCCGGTTATCGGCATTGAGGCTGTCGAATACGGGCAACTGATCAGCATGATAAAAACCGCCATCAAGCAATGTGATGACCATTCCTTCACCTCTGAAACCGAGGTTATGAAGGTATTCTCCATTCATGATATGGATCTGGTTGTAAGAAAGTCCATAGTTGTAAGACTGCGTTTCCACAGGCTGTGCCAGGCGCAATGAGCTTTGCTGAATTGGGGTGATCGCTTCAAATTTATTTTTCCCGGATCCATTTGCTTTTTTCCAAACATGGGAAGCGTTCTGAACAAAAGGCAACGACAGAATTGCGTTCAGTGTTGCTGAATCAGGCACTGACACAGTGACTCCATTGAACCATTTGCTTTTATTAAAAGTTGTTGCACCATGCGCAAGCAAGCTGTCAATGTATTGCGGATTGACGGGCAAATCAATATTATCGATTGTGATATTCTGGTTTGCTCTTCGCTGTATGGCTCGTGCAGACAAATAAGCAGAAGGGTTTCCAATTGAATAAGGGCTGTTGTTTTTATCCGTGAAACGGATGAAATACCTGAGGTCGCTTAATTGTGCAACCGACGAAAAGTAACCTGCAAGGATGAATGAGAGCAGAATGATTTTTTTCATGGCAATTTATCTAGGGTAATAATCGATCAATGACTGGCGGAACTCCACTCCGTTAATAACACCTCCAAGTGCGTTAATGTTCAGGCTGTCCCGCTGCCGGTATGCAAGTCCAACGCCATAAACATATTTCTCCTCCTTGAAAATACGGTGGATGAGGTTAAAATCTTCGAGTTGCAATACGGTAACGGATGAATCAAAATTAAAGCCACCGATGGCTATGGGCACATTTGCTTCATCCAGCACATAATCTTCTTCAGGCATAAAGTTAAAAAGGTTTCCGTTCCATGTTTTATTTTTCTTTATCGGAAAAGAGAGCTTGACGAACCTGATATTCTCTTCCACTTTCTGCGCAGACTGATTAGTCAGTTTGGCAGTCCAGAGTGTTGTAAAGTTCCAGTCAGGAGAACCAACTTCTCTATAATAACGCGAAATGCGCCAGGCAACATCACCTTCTCCGTCAATAAAATCTGAGTCTGTAACTTCTTTTACCTCATAATGAAAAGTATCAATTAGAGAATCTGGGTTGTTGGTATTGTCATCATCAAAACGATGAATGATGCTGTCCACGCTGTAAATAACATAAGCCCCGGAATCCAATGGAAAATAGTGATACAACGATTCAGCCTCTTTATCAGTGGGATCATTTTCTACTTTATCGCGGCAAGAAGCGAAAAGTAGAAATGCAGCAATTACAAGTGAACAATATTTCACAAGGTAAAAGTACGAAGTAAAAACAGAGCAGAAAAGAAAAAGCCACCAGGGTTATACCGGCGGCCTTCAATTGAATTTTATATCTGTTAATCCCTCTTCAGAATCTTTACTGTAGCATAGTTTTCTGCGCCTGAGTTCATTCTGAGGAAATAAATTCCTTGTGGCAAATCAGCCATGTTCTCGAAAGGAATTGTATTCAATCCGACACCGGTAACGGAAGTTTCTTTTCTTACTAGTCTTCCTGAAACATCCGTGAGTGTAAAATCAATCAATCCTGATTTAACCGTTGAGCAGCTGACAGTAAATTTGCTGCTGAAAGGATTCGGCTGCACAGAGATGATGGTGTTCAGGTTAACAGGACTATTTACCTTGATCACCACAGGAGAAAATACTTCTGAATGACCATCATAATCAGTTTGTATGAGGCGGTAAAAAGATGTTCCCTGAAGTGGTGAATCATCCACGTGATGGTATTCAATATTGGATGTAGAATTACCACTTCCGTTTATTTTGGTGATCTGTGAATAGTTCTCCCCATCTCCGCTTCTTTCAATAGTGAAATAGTCATTGTTGATTTCAGCTGATGTTACCCAGGAAATTTTCACAACATTGTCTTCGGCGCTGGCAGCAAAATATTTTAATTTAATCGGAAGTGAACTGCCACCTGAATAGGGAGAAATAGTTCCTGTAGTAATAAATCCTGCAGAACCTTTTGTAGCTCCATTCGGTGCAAAATTAGCCATCGGAGTAGCATTTGAAGTTCCATGCAATCCACCTGTTACCGTCCGGGCAAGTGAAGAAGCATTGCTGGTGCGAATGATACCACCAGCGCCACCGCCTCCTCCGCCTTCAGCTTCATTCATTGCGCTTCCATAGACCTGGCTTCCGCCATTTCCTCCATTGGCTGAAATTGTGATATTTGAAATTGTGGCACTGTAAGAGAAAATAAATACTGTACCGCCGCCACCGCCGCCACCTGAACCATCGCCATCAGTCGTACTTATAGAATTGGCTGCAGTTGCTCCGTTTGCGTTGATGCTTCCTGTTCCTGAGAGTGTTCCTCCTGTTAGTATGTATACGATGCCGCCGCCATCACCTCCTCCTGTTCCTGTTCCATTGTTTGAATCGCCGGCTCCGCCGCCACCGCCCATGTAAATACGATTACCGGTTGTATCAAGTGCACGACCTCCAAGTCCTCCCATATTATATCGCATATCAGAAGTGAATCCCCAGGAAATACTTCCGGGAGCTTTAGTTAATGGATTCGCATTCGCACTGGAATAAGTATATCCGCCTCTTCCTCCTCCTGAAGAAGTGTGTGTAGAAAAACTTGCACTTTCAAGATTCCATGCAGTTACCCAATTGGCCACTGAGTTGTCTGGATTTCCAAGGCCATCCCATGAAGCTACAGTACCTCCATTAGAACCTCCGCCTCCGGAACCATTGTGAGAATTACCACCGGCTCCTCCGTTTGCTGGAGCTCCCCTTCCATATCTTCCGCCCAATCCATCATAAGTTGTCTGACTTCCACCAATACCTTCACCCTTTTCAGAACCATCAGAGGAACTTGCAGAAGCATACTTAGAATGGTTACCAGGACAGCATGAAGAATTTTGCTCAACTGCCCCACCGCGGAAGCCTTTACCAACAACATTGATCGAACCGTTTATTGTTGTTGCACCATTTACTTCAACTGCAACAATTCCGCCGGTGCTACCATTCCAGTCGTCGGTAGTGATAGATGCACCTGCATTCACAGTTAGTGTCGTATACCTAGGCACACGAACAATTTGTGTCTTTCCTGCAGTTGTATAGCTATTCTTAAGTGCAGTTGTCAGGTTTATTTTACCTGACGGTGTACCTGAAACTTCGGCGAATTCATATTTACCGGCATTGTTCAGTGAACTTACTGCACCCCAAACAGACGTTGTGGTGGTGGCTGTATTCATTGTAGCACCCTGCATTTGAATGATCATGATAAGCGATCCGGTTTCAAGGCTTGTGCTGAATCTTCCGTTCGCATTGATCGAATTGCTTGCAACACTGATCTGGGTTGCGCCGGCGCTTACATCGGCTGTGAGAGTAGTAAATTCGTTGAGAATGGTATTCCCTAAGGTAACTGATCCAACTCCGTGCATTCCTGTACCGGCTTGCACTTTTTGGGAAGTACCGAAATTTGCATAGATGATCAATGCAACTGCGGCTACTGTAAAAATGGCGCTACTGAACATGATCAGCCTTAGTTTAGGCGATATTTTCAGCTTTTGGATTTGTAGACGTTTCAATTTCATAATAGCGTGTTTTTATACTATGAAGCGAAACGGACAACAAAAACCTATGTTTCGTAAGAATTGTAAAGTGTAAGAAACCAGAACAAATTGCACAGTGCAGCCATGGACAGACTGCAATGAATCCTTAACAATGCCGGCTGTTTTTTATTGAATTTCAATATCCATTTCTGCGGCCTGCACGGCATCCTTAGCACCAATGTCAACAACGGCAGTGACCGTATATTTGCCCTTCGGTAAATCATTTGGAATAATGAATTTCATTTGCCTTCCTCCTCCAGGCAACATCGTAAATGCAGCCGGTTTTGTTCGTTGCTCAAATCCTGTATGAAGATTTGAAAATTCCATATAAGTTGCGCAATCAAGAATTGCTTCTCCGGTATTTCTGATGATCAATGCCAGGGTTCGAATGCTATCACCTTTCATGGTTATCTCCTTGAAGTTATCTATTTCAGCCTGCTTCAAAGTTACACTTGGAGGCGTTTGAAAAATATGCACCACAAACTGGAACGTTTCCAGTATCCCCATTCCCACTCCATCCTTATCGCCTGTATTTGCTTCCTTCTTTTCCTTTGTAAGTTTTAGCATCATAGTGCCCCATTTGACCTTATTTGCTTCAGGAACATTCGGCAGATCCATTATAACTTCCACATCCTGGGATTTTCCTGCGGCCAGCTCAAAAAATGATGGGGATGCACTCATATACGATGCACAGGAATGTTCACTTTCACCTGCTTTGATTATCTGTGTTTTTCCATCTGTTCCAGTCGAAGAAAAATCACCAAAGGAAATAGTAAACGATTGCCGGGCATTTGAGTTATTGGTTACATGAACCACCTGTTTTTTAATTTCACCAGGCGCAGCTTTGTAATATAAACGGCTCGGTGACATAGAAACACTTTGGGCTGTAGCATAAAAATTCTGAATCAGCAGC
>JAPLDB010000221.1 GCA_026391975.1 Bacteroidota bacterium
AGATCAACAAACTGATTCAGGTCTACATAGAAATCTGCACCAAGCAAATCAGTTAACTCCTTGTAATACTCAGTTTTTTGATCCTGATATGTATAGCCGATTGTAAGTTTTGTGTGGTCATTCAGAATCGTATTATAAAATGCATTGAAAGAAAACCTGTTGTAATTTGTAACATATTCCTGCAAAACATATTTTGCTAATCGACCTGTAACATTTCCGTATACTGTATCGTGCAGAGCATTGGCTTCATATAATGCATCCCAGTTAAGTTGTCTTGAATCTGTATTTTCACGCAGAAGCGCTGCCAACTGCTCCGAATAGGGAATAAATGAAACCTGGTCTTCATTATAATTCGGATCGAAACTTGGCAGATTTCTATAGTAATCAGGCTGCGGATTAAGCGCATTGAACCAGTCGAGGGCGCTCACCCTGTTATGCCCGAATGAATAACCAACTGCTGCCTGGAAAGAAGATTTCGAATCAATTTCCCAATGATATGTAAGTGTGATCAAAGGCTGATGATTTTTTCCAACAGCAGAATTCCTGACTTTTCCATTCTGATATCCCCAGTTAGGATTATAATAGTGATTATCTGCCAGGTCATACATTTCCTGATATGAGGATTTTCCTCTTCCGTTCTGCGTTGGAGCACCCATTGCAGTAAGCGATAGCGAATGCTTTGAATTTATATACTTCTCGATTGAGGCAAAATAAGAATGCCCGTCATAGAAGGTACCTTTTACATATCCTTCCTGTGCCCATCTACGAGAGTAAGAAAGTGAATAAGCCCATCCGCCTTTACTAAGTCCTGACCCATATGTGATCATGAACCTGTTGTCGTAAGTCCTATTGGCAATTGAGAAAGAAGCCTGCAACTGCTTCCGCTGATGAGAAGCGCGGCTGTCAATACTCACTGTACCTCCTACATCTCCGAAGGAATAGTATGCAGGCGCAAGTCCGGAAGTGATTTCGCGACTACGTACCACATCATTGAGTCCGCTCCATAAATTGAAGAGTCCCCTTCCTGTTGTCATGTCATTCATCGGAACACCATTCATCAACATAACAAGGTTTTCATCATCATAACCCCTTACCCGGAAGCGCGCCACGCTGAAATTATAAGACGCTGCATTTGTAAACGCGTCCCTGGAAGAATTAAGCACACTTGCGACGTTATCAGAAGATGAAGATTGTCCTTCCGCACCCTCGTCGTCTGCTGAAATAGTAGGGATATTCTCGGAGTCAGAATGTGAGTTAGCAACTTCGTCTTCCTTTACGGTATCAATGGAGATATCTGCCGGATCAACATCAATAATCTGTTTGGGTTTCTTATCAGGGTATACTTCAAGATTTGTAATTCCTGCCGGAACATCTTTCAAAATAAATTCGCCTGATTCGTTCGTTATTGTCGAATTATCTGATCCGGGAGCAACAACTTTTGCTTTTGAGGCAGGCTGCCCTTTTTCATCAGTAACTACTCCTTTGATAGTGTACTTCTGAGCATAACCTATGAGAGGAAAAACCAGAATGGCAATTACAAGTAGCTGTTTCAATTTCATCTTAAGATTCCCTTTCAAAATTAATTTTAAAAGGGAGGCAAAGCTAATTAAATATTACTTCTGAGGAAGTGAACTTTTGGGCCGGCAAAATGAACAAAATGTTATGCATGAAAGGGTGCTCTACATCAATAAGCCCTTGCAAAAAGCACTCTCTCCTTTGAAGGCTTTCCTGAATAAATACACTTACCGGCCTCAGGCTTGTTATTAAGCGGAATACAGCGAATTGTTGCCTTGGTTTCTTCCTTGATTTTTTGCTCTGTCTCTGAAGTTCCATCCCAGTGAGCGCGCACAAATCCGCCGTCAGTATCAAGAATACGGAGCATATCCTCCATTGTATCTGCATTAACGGTTTTTGACTCGCGAAAATTCAGTGCCTTCTCATAAATATTTGCCTGAATATGATCAAGCAGGTGTTCGATTTTGAGAGAAAGATCTGTCAGCTGAATGACTGATTTTTCTTTTGTGTCTCTTCTTGCAACTTCAACAGATTGGTTTTCAAGGTCACGTGGGCCAATAGAAATTCTCACAGGAACTCCCTTCAACTCATATTCGGCAAACTTCCATCCCGGTTTGTGGGTATCACGACTATCATACTTCACGGAAATATTCTTTTGCTTCAAATCAGCCATGATCCTATTGGCCACTTCTGAGATTGCATTCAGTTGTTCATCGTTCTTGTAAATTGGAACAATTACAACCTGAATAGGTGCAAGCTTTGGAGGAAGAACTAAACCGTCATCATCGCTGTGCGCCATTACCAGAGCCCCCATCAGTCGGGTGGACACACCCCATGATGTTGCCCATACAAGATCGAGTTTCCCTTCTTTGTTTGTGAACTTTACATCAAATGCTTTTGCGAAATTTTGCCCAAGAAAATGTGATGTTCCGGCCTGTAGCGCCTTACCATCCTGCATCATCGCCTCAATACATAAAGTTTCCTCCGCTCCGGCAAATCTTTCATTGGCTGTTTTTGCTCCCTTGATCACAGGTAGTGCTAAAAAATTTTCGGCAAATTCTGCATAGACACCCAACATTTTATTTGTTTCCTCGATTGCTTCTGCAGCCGTTGCATGGGCAGTATGCCCTTCCTGCCATAAAAACTCAGTGGTTCTTAGAAACAGGCGTGTTCTCATTTCCCATCGAACCACATTCGCCCATTGGTTAACCAGAATAGGTAGGTCGCGGTATGATTGTATCCATCCTTTATAAGTGTGCCAGATGATTGTTTCAGAAGTAGGCCGAACGATCAGTTCTTCCTCCAGCTTTGCATCCGGGTCAACGATAACACCGCTGCCATCAGGAGCATTTTTTAAACGGTAATGCGTAACAACTGCACATTCTTTTGCAAAACCTTCAATATGGGAAGCCTCCTTACTGAAAAATGATTTGGGTATGAATAGGGGAAAATAAGCATTCTGATGGCCGGTATCTTTAAACATTTTATCCAGCACAGCCTGCATCCTTTCCCAAATCGCGTAACCATAAGGTTTAATAACCATACAACCTCTCACAGCGGAGTTTTCAGCCAGGTCAGCCTTGACCACCAGGTCATTATACCACTGTGAGTAATTTTCACTTCGGGGAGTAAGCACTTTTGCCATATCTTAAATCTGTGAATTTGGATTAAAAACTTAGAAATTCATACCGGTATCGAGCAATAACAATGATAAGAATGCTCCTTTGGTACGGTGTTTGTAAATTATGCGGACGAAATTAGTAATTAAAAACTTTCAGCCAATTTCAACGACATTTGTACATTAAAAATAAGGAGATCTTACTATGAAACGTATCCCAGCCATTATTACAATCGCCACATTCATTTTTGCAGCAGGTTGTTCTTCAACCAAAAACACAACTTCAGTTCCTGATGATGTTTATTATGCGGCAGGCGACAGATCCGGAGTGCCTCAACCTGCATCGGCAGTTACACCTACAACCTCTGCTGATTACAGCCAGGATAATTCCAATTATAACCCTGACCAAAATACAAACTACGGTCAGACCAATACAGAAAATCAAAGTCAGGCTCCATCTTCTTCTGAACAGTATACAGACGAAAAGGGAAATACTTATGTAACCAATAATTACTATGATGAAGATGATTATTACGATTACCAGTATTCTGCCCGCTTAAAAAGATTCTACGCTCCTGCAG
>JAPLDB010000085.1:0-10705 GCA_026391975.1 Bacteroidota bacterium
CCCTTCCCGTTCCACAGGCTGTTTCAAGCAGCGAAGCAGGATTGAGCTTTGCAGCACGTTCGGTAATATCTATTGCATAAGGTTCAAAATAAACCGGCCCTAAAACATCATCGTAAATTTTAGGAATTGAACCTCCGAAGGAAATGTTGGGTTTGGTTGCTGTTGTCATTATTTGTTAATATTAAAGTTGGTTTTTTTTATACTTGCGGAAAAAACTCTTCCACCTCAGTTCAATAACACCAAGAACTGCCTCCTTAAAAATTCCTTTACTCATCTTACTTGTGCCTTCGGTGCGGTCAGTGAAAACGATGGGCACTTCAACTATTTTAAATCCGTGTTTCCAGGCAGTGAATTTCATTTCAATCTGAAAAGCATAGCCGATAAATTTTATTCTGTCGAGGTCAATGGTTTCCAAAACCTTTCTCTTATAACACTTAAAACCGGCAGTAGTATCCTTAATATGAATGCCTGTGATCATCCGCACGTAAACGCTTGCGTAATAAGACATCACGACCCGACCCAGCGGCCAGTTGACAACATTGGCTCCTTTGATATATCTGGAACCAATGGCTACATCAGCTCCTTCATTGGAACAGGCATTGTAAAGCCGAAGCAGGTCATCAGGGTTGTGGGAAAAGTCACAATCCATTTCGAAAACGAAATCATATTTTTTATCGATGGCCCATTTGAAGCCGGTGATATAAGCCGTGCCGAGGCCCAGTTTCCCTGAACGTTCAAGTAAGTGCAGGCGGCCGTCAAATTCTTTCTGTAAATTTTTTACGATTGCACCGGTGCCATCAGGAGACCCATCGTCAATGATCAACAAATGGAAATCATGCGGAAGAGAAAAGATCTTCCTGACCATTTTTTCCACGTTCTCCTTTTCATTATAAGTAGGGATGATGACGAGTGAAGTGCTCACAAAATTTTTTTTCGAAACGAAGATAGTTTGAGAATGCGAATGTGCCAACTAAAACTCAAACCTGCTTTTAAAAGGTTCAGATTTGACTTTTATTTAACCAACCTGCGGTGGTAGTCGATCTGTCCGAGGTGGTAATTCAAATGCGCGACGAGATGAAGGAGAAAAAATTCCGTGGTATGCACCTTTCCGAGGACGTTAAGGGGATAGAATTCTTTTAATTTTTCAGGTTTCAATGTTTCAAGCGTTTCATGCATCCTCTTGCGCGTAGCTTCAATTTCAGCTATCAATTTTTCTTTCGGAATATCCCTGAGTGCAAATTCCGCGTCGCGGTTGCGGACGTATTCATCACCACCTAAAATGAAACCAATAAAATGGCTGAGATTCCCGCAAAGGTGAAGACATAGGTTTCCAGCGCTGTTACTGATGCCGTCAACAGTTTTCCACATGAGGGCTTCATCAGGGTAGTTGTTTATCTCTTCAGCAAGTTTAGTAAGATCCCGCTCTAGAATTTCAAGAATTGATTTGGTCATTTGATGGCTCCTGTTTTTATTTCTTCTACTACAGATGGATCAAGCAATGTTGAGGTATCGCCAAGATTGGACATTTCTCCTTCTGCAATTTTGCGGAGGATCCTGCGCATGATCTTCCCGCTTCTTGTTTTTGGAAGTCCTTTCACGATCTGGATTTTATCCGGTTTGGCAATCGCACCCATGTATTTCGAAACTGTTTCTATGATTTCCTTTTTCAGTTGATCTGTATCGCTGCGCTGGTGTTCCGGTATCACAAATGCATAAATGCCCCACCCTTTGATGTCATGCGGGAAACCTACAACAGCACTCTCTACAATATCAGGATGTTCATTGATCGCGTTTTCAATTTCAGCTGTTCCGAGCAGATGCCCGGACACCTTGATCACATCGTCAACACGTCCGGTGATGCGGTAATATCCATCTTCATCCCGCCTGCATCCGTCACCTGTAAAATAGAGATTCTTAAACTGAGAAAAATAATTTTCAAAGCATCGCTGATGATTTCCATAAGTGGTTCTGATAATAGCGGGCCATGGGAATTTGATGCAGAGGCGACCTTCAACATTGTTGCCGACAATTTCATTTCCCTTTTCATCTACCAGCACAGGTTGTATTCCGGGAAGGGGAAGCGTAGCGAAAGAGGGTTTTGTTTTTGTAATTCCCGCCAGCGGCGAGATCATAATACCTCCTGTTTCTGTCTGCCACCAGGTATCTACGATCGGACATTTTTCTTTTCCGATATTTTTATGATACCACTGCCAGGCTTCTTCATTGATGGGTTCACCTACAGTTCCAAGCACCCTGAGGGAATTCAGCTTATATGGTTTAACAAAATCCAGCCCCATTGCTTCCAGCGACCGGATGGCTGTTGGTGCAGTATAAAAAATATTCACCTTGTGCTTGTCAATCACATTCCAGAACCTTCCTGCATCCGGAAATGTTGGAATGCCTTCGAACATCAGCGTTGTAGCGCCGCAGAGAAGAGGTCCATATACCAGGTAGCTGTGCCCTGTCACCCAGCCAATGTCGGCCGTGCACCAGTAAACATCTCCCTGATTGTACTGGAAAACATTTTCAAAAGTATAGGCAGTGTAAACCATATAGCCTCCGCTACTGTGTACAACTCCTTTCGGCTTTCCTGTTGATCCACTCGTATAAAGAATAAAGAGTTCGTCTTCACTGTCCATTACCTCTGCTGCACAGTCATCATTCACTTTTTGGATTTCATCGTGCCACCAGAGGTCTCTATCCGGCTTCATTATGACTGCAGTATTTGTTCGTTTTAATACAATTACTTTTTTCACTGAATCACATTGAAGCAATGCTTCATCCACAATACTTTTCAGGGCAATGTCCTTGGCTCCGCGAAAACCGCCGTCTGCTGTGATGACCAGACTGCAGCTTGCATCGTGTATTCTGTCTGCAAGAGACTGAAAAGAAAATCCTCCGAAAACAACAGAATGTATAGCCCCGATTCTTGCACAGGCAAGCACTGCAATTGCCAGTTCAGGAACCATGGGCATGTAAATGCAAATGCGGTCACCTTTTTTTGCTCCGTTATTTTTTAAAACATTGGCGAACCTGCAAACTTCAGCATGCAATTCCTTATAAGTGAGTGTTCTGAACTTTTCATCAGGATTATTGGGCTCCCATATGATGGCCTGCTGGTCTCCCTTGTCCTTAAGATGCCGGTCGAGGCAGTTTTCAGTAATATTCAGTTTGCCGTTGAGAAACCATTTCACATCAGGTTCTGTAAAGTTCCACTCAAGCACCTTATCCCATTTTTGTTTCCATTGAAAAGCATCTGCCTTTGCTGCCCAAAAAGCTTCAGGATTTTCTACGCTGCGTTGATATTCGCGTTTATATTCATCAAATGAGGTTATTCTGTTTGGCATAAAGGATTATGTATTGAACAAACCTATGTGATTTTTTGAAAAAAACCAACCCTATCACCGATAAAAGTAAACCTACCAGGAAGTATCCTGATGTATTGTTTCGAAAACAAAGATTTCCGGGATTTGATGTCATCTCGTGAATTAATTTACTTCCTCACCCAACTTTTTTAATTATTTTAGCATCTATATAATAGCTTGTTGAGTTGTGAAGGCCGCAGAATTAGATATTCTTGTTAAGCGATGTATTGATTGGGATCGTAGTTCCCAGTCAGTGCTCTATGAATTCTTTTGCCGGAAAATGTTTCCAATATGTCTGCGATATTCTCAAAATCAACAGGAAGCTGAAGACACAATGCAGGAAGGATTTTTGAAAGTATTTGAAAACCTCAGGAACTTTAAGAATGAAGGTTCTTTAGAAGGCTGGATAAAGAAAATAATGGTGAATACAGCCATACAGAAATTCCGCAAGAACTCAAACAGGTTGAATGATGTAAGCCTTGACAGCGCAGACTGGAATCAAAGTTTTGATGAAAACGCCACGTCGGATTTGGGTACAAAAGAGTTGATGGCACTCATTCAGAAACTTCCGCCAAAATGCCGGCTTGTTTTTAATTTATTTGTCCTTGACGGTTATAATCACCGGCAAATTGCCGAACAACTCGGAATTTCAGAAGGGACTTCAAAATCAAACCTTCACGATGCACGCATGATGTTACAAAAAGTATTGAATAAACTAAACGCACTCGAACTTGTCCAAAGATAATGCAGGAAGAGAATAACGATATTGATAATTTTTTTCGCGACAATCTTGAAAAAATTGAAGCCGCGCCACCTGAAAGGGTTTGGGCCTCTATTGCCGTTGAATTGGATAAAAAGAAGAAATCTCGTGGCTTATGGTTATTCGGGGTTTTGCTATTGGCGGGCATTATTTCTATTGGATCTTACGAGTATTTGAAACAAGATGCCGAAACAGCCAATCGTAACAATAGTAAGCAGTTCAAGTCAATATCTGAATCCGGTATTATGAAGGCTGAAAATAAGAAAACCATAGCTTCAGTTTCAAATTCATTAAGCAATTCGGGAATAGAATCAGAAAAAAAAGTTGCAGCTCAGGCAATAAACCCGGAAGTCACTCAACAGAAAACCCTTGTTCATAGCAATGAATTAAAGCACAAAACTGCTGAGCATAATATTGCATTCAATCCGTCTCCGGCTGTATCAGTGTCTGATATTTCTCAGGGAGTTCAAACCAAATCCGGTGCTAAGAAACCGGTGAACACCATTTCAACTTCAGTTATTGAGAATACTGTTATTGCACTCCCGGGGAAGGATGAAATAACAGATAAAAAAATCTCACAACCTTCCCAAAATACAGCAACTGAAACTTCAAAAGTTGCAGTGGAATCAAATGCACCTCAAAGCAAAGATGGAAACTTTGGAGAGAAACAATCAGCACCTGTTGTTCAATCAAATCCGACGGAAAAATCCGTTCCAACTTCAAAATTTGAGGAAGTTGTTTCAGAAAAAGCGGTATCAAAGTCTGTGATTGAAAATCCTGAACGCAAAGACGCAACCACTCCTGTTGTTGCTTCCGTCGCTGAAGTTCCGGTTGCTGAAAAAAGTGAACCTCCGGCAGAGCCTATAAAAACAAATTTATTGAAACGGATCGGTTCACATACTACCCTTGGACTTTACTATTCACCGGATTACACGGACGAGCGTATGTCAGGCACCAGGTATGCTTCTCATACAGTGCATGGTTATTCCTGGAATTCAGGGCTAAAGCTGGGTTATGAGATCGGCACTAAATGGAGCATTTCATCAGGGGTTAGTTATTCCGAGTTTTCCAAATCTGATACATATTCTTACATAAATGTAGCATCAGACTCAGCCTACTTCTATTCGCACCATGGTGATGGAGATGATGATGATGAAGGAGATGATCATGAAGGCGGGCCGGCGCACAACGGAAACCATTACGTACTGCATACTGATTACGGCGATTATGATTTGACTGAACTTCCTGAGGAAAGTACAGGAGAAGAAGAAAGCGGAGATGTTGTAACTCAAGCATCAGTAGTGGTTTCCTCTATGGCATCTATTAATATTCCTCTGAAAGTCAGGTATAATTTAAGAAGCAAGAGATTCGGATACTACATGGAAGCAGGAGGGCTCATGAACCATATTGTGAGCAGCAATTCGAATATAAATATCGGAAATCATATCGAAAGCGGCCATGTTAAAGGGTTGAAGAAAAATTATTACAGTGCACTTTTGAACCTCGGGATTGAATATCATTTTTATAAAGGATTGACCCTCTTCCTTGAGCCGAACCTTCGCTATTCCATCACCCCTCTTTTGGAAAGTGGTTCCGAAAAGTCGTATCCCTATTTCATTGGTTGTAATTTAGGGGTCTCCATTCACTTTTGACGCGACTTAACTCCGGGAAGCAGAAAAATATTTGAATTTTCGCCCAACCATTTAGTGGTTTTGTGCATCTATTCTAATAGAAAAGTACCAAAACCATCTTTATGCAAGCAGTAACCAATCATCATTCTATTGTTGAACCATTTAAAGTACTGATCTATGATGCCAGTGCGGCAGCCCTCAATAGCACAAAAGATAAAGTACTAAAGTCGGGCTTTTACAATGTTCTTTCTGAAACAGACAGAAAAGAATGCATCGGAACCATCATTCGGCAAAACCCGCATGTAGTGATTACCGATCACCGGCTCCCCGACGGATTAGATGCGCTTGATTATGTTGCAGGGCTTCGTCAAATAAGCAATATCCCGGTTATCATCTGGGGCAACCGCCTTCCGGAAAAAATCGAGAACAGCTTACTTGCATTGAAAAAAGTTTATACGCTTTGCTCTAAGGATGGCGTCTTCACCTTGCAGGACCTTCTTCAAAGATTAAAGTTAATGCGGAAAGATCCGGAATTATGGTCTTAAAAAAATGTTTTGAGTGTTCAAATTAAGTAAGGAGCCGGCAGCAATGCTGGCTCTTTTTTTAGCTCCACACTTCTTCCAGCACCCTGAGTGATTTAACTTCTGTAAAAGCGGTAAGGTGCAGACGGTAATAGTCCAGAATCTTTTCAATGAGCATTCTCCTTTGAGCAAGCGGAACGGAGAGGTGCGCTGAAAAATTCAGGGAAGATTGCAGCAGCGAAGCAAAAATTTCCGATTGAACTGCATCCATGTAGTTCATGTGTCCGGGAATGTCAGACTGAAATACACCCTCCCGCAAGTTGAAGATCTTTTCCTCTCCTGAAAAATTTTCTGCCGGGAAGAAACCAAGGTACTTTGTCAGCTGGACAAGAAAACAAAGATGGAAATCATTGTTCATCGGAGACTGAAGATCCAGCAACTGTATAGAATGAAAAAGAAAATCGAACAACTGCTGGTTGGGTTCCTCTTCTTTTATTGATTTGCAAAGCACCTCGTTTAAGAAAAGAGTAACTGAATTTTTTACGATATGGAATGGGATGTTCTGCAGCGTGGGATTGCTTCTTACTTCAGCGACCCTGTGCAAACCTTTTCTTTCTTTGTGGTAAACGACAAGGTCAACGAGCGAAAGCGGATGCAAAACATTTTGCTTCACTTTTGCATTTTTCTTTCTTACCGAATTCACGATAAAACCCTGCAGCCCGAAAAGCTCAGTGTAAATTTTTACAACTACACTTGATTCCCCGAAATTGGTAACCTGAAAAACGATGCCCCGTGTTTTATGCAACATCAATTGGTAAATAGCATTTTGGTGATACAGGTTTGTGAGCCGTCTTCATTGGAAATGTAAACCATGTAAACGCCTGTTTGTGCACGCTCTCCTTTAAAATTCTTGCCGTCCCACACAGCCATTCCGCCATTGGCTTTTGTCTGATAAACAACCTGTCCGCTGATGTCGGCAATTTTAACGGAAGCATTCGCCACCAGACCCGTAATGGCAACAGGCCCACGGTATTCATGCCGGACAGGATTTGGAAACACATAATAATTATCGCAGGTTTCTCCGCCTTCCGTAGCATCTGCGCGGAAAGAACAAATTCCTTTGTCTTCTGTTCCAATGAAAACCTCTCCTGTGAGCGGATCAATGGCAATACTTTGAATAGCATTGGAAGGCAATGGTGAGTTGTCTGTATTAAATGAATGAATCAGTTTGGTGGCATCAGCAGACATGAGGAAAACACCGCTGCTCAGCGTTCCAAACCATTTGCGGTTGGCGCCATCCACTGCGATGGCAGTAACAATTTCTGTTTCCA
This sequence comes from Bacteroidota bacterium, assembly GCA_026391975.1. Lineage (GTDB taxonomy): Bacteria > Bacteroidota > Bacteroidia > AKYH767-A > 2013-40CM-41-45 > JAPLDB01. Next base: position 7,609 of record JAPLDB010000085.1, read on the forward strand.
GAAGATACTGGGCGCGGCCGTCCTGTTCAATGAGGACTTTTTGTGCGTCGTAATTTCCTCCTGAAAAAATATTTCCCGGATTGTAAATGACAAATACGCCGGCACTTGAACCGATCCAGACCGCCTGTTCCTTGTCCTCAGCGATTGAATAAACATCGGTTGAAGGCAATCCGCCTTTGCCAGGCGCTGTTGTAAGCAAAGTAACCTGGTTGTCGTTTGGATTGTCAACATCATTTTCATTGAACACGATGAGACCTGCGCCTCTTGCATTGGCCCACTTCTGATTGTAGCTGTCGGCCATCAGGTTGAAAAGATAGTAACCATTGTATGCAGCGCCGAAATTAAATGACTTCCAAGAGCCATCCGCATTTCGTTTCGCCAACTGTCCACTATTCAGATTTGAAAGCACCCAGAGATTTCCTTCGCTGTCAAAATCAACGCCACCGATCCAGGTTATTCCGGGATCACCATCAATTGGTTTGATGGTGCTGTTCGACTGATTATAAACTTTTACAATTCCGTTTTCTCCATACTCAAGCAAACCGGACCCGCGGGTTCCAACGAAAGCGTGTTTACCATCAGCGGGATCTACTGCAACGCTGATCGTATTTCTGTCATAGAGCGAAAGTAGAATCGTATCTGTCCTTAGGTCGAAGGATTTCCATGAATTGTTATTAAACCAATAGCTTCCAAAGTTTTTATTGGTTCCACCCGTTCCGGCAAGTCCACCACCAGCTACCCATATTCCCTCCTTACCGGCAGCCATTGCAAATGCGCCAATACCGGAAGGGGAATTCAAATAAATTGTTTCGAAAGTATTGTTTGTGTTTTTTACCAATCCATTGTTACCATCGGCAATCCAATATGTAGCTTGTTCATCGAGGTAGGCATATTCAGGAACTCCATTGGCATATTGGTTGTCATAAAACAAAGCAATACGGTTCAAAGACCCGTCATAAACAGAAATACTGAAGTAATTTCCCATCATCAGGTGATTATTGAAAACATCAAGTGATGAATTTGTATAATGGTCGTAGTATGCAAAATCACTCCATGTACCGGAGTTAGAAACCAGCTTGAGTGTATCGTTGTAAATGGCGAATATTTTTCCTGCAAAAGCCGCAATGCCGGTAAAGTTTTTATGTGGGTCAGCCAACGCATACATGTTGGTATCAATACTCCATACTTCATAATTAAAAAGAGTTGGGTTGCTCGCATCAGCATAAAAAATACCGGTTTCTGTAGCTGCATAAAATTTTGTTCCGTCATAAGCAAACTGATGAACAACCACCGATGATCCTCCTGTACCTATATAATACGTGTCCCTGACCTCACGCTTAAGTAGGTCAATTACAACGATACCGAAGTCGCATGAAAGGTAAGCGGTATGATTCAGGAACATGATGCTGTTGATTCCCTTGCCACCAACGATATTTTTGAGTTTAATATCCGGCAGGTTAACCACAGTTCCGTCATCATATAGTAAATCAATGTCAGAACTCTGGTATGCAACAAGCAATAAACGGTCTTCGGTATTGTACCGGATGGTCGTAATTTCAAAGTCAGACAAACCTGTCAGGCGCGAGTATCGTTGTACGCTGCCATCAGATTTTTTATAGCTGAACAAGGCATACTTTGTGGCACAATACACAAGATCGTTTCCGCCCGAAGTGATCCTTCCGTCATTGTAAGGCAAATGGATCCGCCATTTTTCAAGCCCCACCATTGGATTGCCGACCTGAGCTAAGGATGGTTCCGAATAAAAAAGGATCAACCCCAGGAAAAAGGTAAATAGAGATTTCATTGATTGTGCGTCTTTGGTTCCGACTGTAACGTAAGAACCTGAAATTTATTTTATCTGCTCAATATCTCCGGTTACGCGGATTCGGTGTAAAATTAAAAAATACTGTGAAGCATAGGCTTTTTTCTTTGCAAAAACAGCCGGTTTCTCTATCACTTTAATAAGTATGTACAGTGATCCTTGATTTTTTTCAAAAGCCACTAATTCAGATCATAGTAGAGTTCAAAATTATTGTTGTGCCAGATCAGCTTCAGTTCACTTTTATGATCTACAATGAATTTTTTCAGTATCACATCATTTACTTCTTCGTTCTGACTGCAAAGCAGGAAATAATGTGCATTCATACGTTTGAACAAATCCCTGATCTCATCCGGTTTCACATTGCGCGTTACGTAAGCAGCACGTTTACCAGAATAGAATGACAATGCCCTTGGTTTCAGAAATACAACTACGGCCTCGTCGGGAAGATGGCTTATATATTCAAATGCTTCCACAGCAGGCTCCTCCTGTGGCCCCTCCTCACTGTAATCCATTGAATTTACCTGACCAATAATTCCGGGGGTGTATTGGAACAGGATGATCAGAAAAAAAGAAATTCCCGGGAGGGATGATCTTACCTTTGAGAGACTGATCAATGAAGAAAATCCCGTATAAATATATTTAAGGATCAATGGCATCACCGGTAAAAGAAACCTGAACCCGCCGCCGAGATACGGGTAGATGAACAACACAAGCAGATAGGCGATAAAAAGCCAGTCATCAAATCCTTTTCTTCTGTACCAGGTCATTACAATTCCAATTGGGATCAGTGAAAGAAGTATGAACTTTGAGAATGTGCATAGCCATAACCAGCTTCCTCCCATCGTTGCAAAGAAATTCAGGAATACATAGTAGTAGTAATCAAGGTTCAGGAGCAACCACTTCGCGAAATTCTCTCCGCTGACGGCATCAGCATAAAATTTTAGAATACCCGATGAAGGGATCGGAAACAAAACGGCATTCATCAACAGATAGAAAAGTATTGCTGACGAAACAACGATACTGCTTTTCTTTACAGAGGCAAGCAACTGACTTCTGTCTTCCTTCTTCATCACATACCTGAAAATTGAATGAAAGAAAATAAATCCTGAAGCAAGAAAAAGAGTTGCGCCAATTCCCCGAACAGACAATGCAAAACCCCAGATTAAACCGGTAAGAATAAAATGTAAAATATTTTTTCGTTCAGAGCGAAATAATAAAACACCAAGGAGCATGAAAAATGAAAACGGAACATCTGAAAGGATCTCTCTTTTAAAA
>JAPLDB010000085.1:10735-32536 GCA_026391975.1 Bacteroidota bacterium
GATTAAGGTTAAAAGAACGCTTATGCTTTCGTTGAAATATTTTCTGAAATAGAAAAAGGCAACAATGCCGAAACCAAAAAAGAAAAAAGAGAGTGTCAGCGAACTAACGAAGATCGAATCTCCAAAACACCACCATGCAGAAGCCAGTATCAGCGGAAATCCAACGGGATATGCCTGTAAAGCGTACTCACCGGCTTGCTTGTCAAACACAAGCCCATTGTCGGTTTGCGGCCTGTGCTCCAGGATGTTCCTGGCCTGTATGAAATACTGTGCAAAGTCGTCACCCCAGTCATGGCTGTCTTTTACATTGATGTAAAAAAGCGGCAATAACAAGCCTGTCAGCAATAACAAAGCAAGGTTTTGGCTGAAAAATCTTTTCAATCTGCGAAATTAAGTGCGAAAGGTAATAATACAAGGTCAGATTGAACACCTCAATTTTTCAGGTTTAATTTTTTTCAATTGCCGCTAAATTGTATATTTGTTACACTAAAAATCTACGTATGACGGAAACCATTCTTGTTATAGGATCCAACGGACAGATCGGTTCGGAGCTTGTTGAAAAACTTCGCGAAGATTATGGCTCAAACAGGGTGATTGCTTCTGATGTAAGAGAGGCAGACGCTGATACCAAAGCGCGAGGACCATTTATTCAAATGGATGCCCTGGATTCAAAACAGGTTTTTGATGCTGTTAAGAAGAATAATGTTACACAGATCTATATGCTTGCTGCAATGCTTTCTGCCACAGCAGAGCAAAAAATAAAACTGGCCTGGAAGCTGAACATGGACGGTCTTCTCAATTTTCTGGATATTGCCAAAGAAGAAAAGCTGAAACTTTTCTGGCCTTCATCAATAGCTGTGTTTGGTCCGACCACTCCTCGTAGAAATACGCCTCAGCATACCATCATGGAACCCAGCACAGTTTATGGTATCAGCAAACTGGCAGGGGAGAGGTGGTGTGAATATTATTTTCAGAAATATGGCGTTGATGTTCGCAGCCTTCGTTATCCCGGATTGATCAGCTGGAAGACGTTGCCGGGCGGAGGCACCACTGATTACGCCATTGATATTTTTCATGAAGCCGTAAAAAATAAATCATACGAGTGTTTTCTGGAAGCAGATACGATGCTTCCAATGATGTACATGGAAGATGCATTGCGCGCTACCATTTCACTCATGGATGTAGATGCATCAAAAGTAAAAGTCAGGTCAAGCTATAATCTCGCTGCCATGAGTTTTACGCCTGAGATGCTTGCGACGGAAATTCAAAAGCACATCCCCGATTTTACATGTACTTACAAGCCCGACATTCGTCAGCAATATGCCGACAGCTGGCCGCAACGGATTGATGATGGTGAAGCACGGGCAGACTGGGGCTGGAGCCATGATTATGATCTTTCGCACATGACGGAGGATATGCTGATGCACATTCAGCAGACTGTAGTACATTAATCAACCTCACCGATCCCGATAGCTATCGGGAACTAATTAAGACATACGAACATACGAATTGGGTAAGGTGCAATTCGTACTTCGGTGGGATTTTTTGCTCCTTCATATTTTTGCACGCCCTGCTTTTTCACCTTACAGGAATTAAAAATTCTCATTTCCCCTGCTTTTCTCATGAAGAAATATCGAATAAGGGTTAACCCTTTTTCCTACTTTCGCACTCTGAATATATGAATGCTCAAACAATATATATCACCAATTCCCTCTCCCGCCAAAAGGAAAAATTTGAACCCGTAACTCCCGGACGTGTTGGTTTGTATGTGTGTGGACCTACGGTTTATGGCCCGCCGCATCTTGGACATGCCCGCCCGTATATTTTCTTTGATGTGCTTTCGCGTTATTTCACCCATCTTGGTTACAAGGTGCGTTATGTGCGCAACATCACCGATGTGGGCCATTTAGAAAATGATGCCGATGAAGGAGAAGACAAGATTGCAAAGAAAGCGCGTCTCGAACAACTGGAGCCAATGGAGGTGGTGGAATTGTATGTCGAAAAATTTCATGACGCTTTTCGTGCATTAAATATTCAGCATGTAAATATTGAGCCACGTGCATCAGGACATATCCCGGAGCAAATCGAAATGATTCAGAAAATCATGGACAATGGATTTGCATATGAAAGCAATGGTTCCGTTTATTTCGATGTGATCAATTACAGCAAGACAAATGATTATGGGAAGCTCAGCGGCCGCATCATTGAAGACTTAATTGCCGGTGCAGGTAATGAGCGCAGGGAACTTGAAGGGCAGGAAGAAAAAAGAAATCCACCTGACTTTGCACTCTGGAAAAAAGCATCACCTGAGCACATCATGCGGTGGAACTCCCCATGGAGCTTAGGGTTTCCGGGTTGGCATATTGAATGTTCGGCGATGAGTCGGAAATACCTTGGCGAAACATTTGATATACATGGAGGCGGCATGGATTTGCTTTTCCCTCACCATGAAAGTGAGATCGCGCAATCGAAAGGCGCATCTGGTATAGCTCCTGTAAAATACTGGATGCACAACAACATGATTACCATCAACGGCAAGAAGATGGGAAAATCGCTGGGCAACTTTATAAACCTCGAAGAATTGTTTACAGGAAACCACAAACTGCTGGAGCAGGTGTATTCCCCGATGACGGTGCGGTTCTTCATTCTGCAGGCGCATTACCGCAGCACACTCGATTTCAGCAATGAAGGGTTGAAAGCAGCAGAGAAGGGATTTAATAAAATGATGGCGGCAAGTGAAACACTACAGAAGCTGGTCCCACTGCCCCACGAAGGGGGGAAAAGCACCTCTGACATTGAGAGTTTGAATAAGGATTGCTATGAGGCGATGAATGACGATTTCAATACGGCAATTGTCATCGCAAATCTGTTTGAAGGAGTGCGCATCATCAATTCAGTAAATGCAGGAACAGAAACCATTACTGCAGAAGATCTTGCCACATTGAAAAAACTCTTCCATGATTTCGTATTTGACATACTCGGTTTGAAGGAAGAAAGTGGAGTAAAAAGTGATGATACCGATGGGCTCATGCAGTTTATTCTTCGCCTTCGCAATGAAGCCAAAGCCAGGAAGGACTATTCAACAAGTGACGAGATCAGGGATGAGTTAAGCAAATTAGGTTTCGGAATAAAGGATACAAAGGACGGAACGACATGGGAGAAAGGCCTCTCCCCTAACCCCTCTCCTAAGGAGAGAGGAAAATAAAACCGTGTTCAAATGAATATTCTTCTTTTAGGCAGCGGTGGACGAGAACATGCATTTGCATTGAAGTTCTCGCAAAGCAAAAACTGCTCAAAACTATATATCGCTCCAGGAAACGCAGGGACAGCGAACTGCGGTACCAACTTGAATTTTTCGGCGACAGACTTCGAAGCAATAAAAAAATGCTGCATTGAACATAAAATTGAAATGGTGGTCGTTGGCCCCGAGGATCCGCTGGTGAAAGGGATTTATGATTTCTTTCTGTCGGATGAATCGCTAAAACACATTCCTGTCATTGGTCCGTCGAAGGCGGGTGCGCAACTTGAAGGAAGCAAGGACTTTGCTAAAGCATTTATGCAGCGGCATAATATTCCGACGGCAGCTTATCAGACATTCACGAAAGAAACGCTTGCTGATGCTTACCGGTTTCTTGAATCGCTGAAGCCACCATATGTGCTCAAAGCTGATGGCCTCGCAGCAGGAAAAGGCGTTGTCATCTCATCTTCGCTGGAAGAAGCGAAAAAGGAAATTACGGAAATGCTTACGCACGAGAAGTTCGGAAGTGCCAGCGCAAAAGTGGTGATTGAAGAATTCCTGACAGGCATAGAACTTTCTGTTTTTATTCTCACCGATGGAAAATCCTATGTATTCCTGCCGGAGGCGAAGGACTATAAACGAATAGGTGAAGGTGACAAAGGCTTGAATACCGGCGGTATGGGTGCTGTTTCCCCGGTTCCATTTGCGGGAAAAGAATTTATGCGCAAAGTGGAGGAGAAGATAGTAAAGCCGACTGTGGATGGCTTGAGAAAAGAGAACATCCCCTATAAAGGATTTATTTTTATCGGGCTGATGGCAGCCTCTCCCCCCAACCCCCTCTCCGAAGGAAGAGGGGGAGTAAATCCATACCATGATCCGTTTGTGATTGAGTACAATTGCAGGATGGGAGATCCTGAAACAGAAGTGGTACTGCCGAGAATTAAAAATGACCTGGTGGAACTATTGCAGGCCGTAGGCGAAGAAACACTATCAGGACAAAAAATTGAAGTTGATGAAAGAACTGCCGTTACGGTTATGATGGTCAGCGGCGGATATCCGGAAGCATATGAGAAAGGAAAAGTAATTTCAGGGCTGGAGCATGTGAAAGAGAGTTTGGTGTTTCATGCGGGAACGGGGAGAGAAGTCAAAAGTCAAAAGTTAAAAGTTAAAAGTGAGCAGCCGGAAGACATTCATAATTCAAACATTGTTACAAGTGGGGGGCGCGTTTTGACTGTAACATCGTTTGGGAAGAATATTTCAGAGGCGGCAAGCAGCTCTTATCAAAGCATTTCGAAAATTTCTTTTGAAAAGATGTATTATAGGAAGGATATTGGGAAAGATCTGCTTGAATATGAAAAACCTGTTACTGCCGGTTGATTGTTTCCGGGTAAGACAAGATTCCATTTTCCTCTTTTGCCATTTTAAACGGCTCATTCTTTACCACCAGAAAGCTGTCGAGGTCTGCATAATCGGCTATAGAACACAAATTTAGTCCTGAAGAAATAGCCAGCGTGGTTTCCACCATGCAGCCGATCATAGTTTTCATATTGTTTGTCTTCGCATCCTTCAAAAGCCGCAATGCATTAAGGTATCCGCCTGCTTTCATCAGCTTCACGTTGATCCCATCGAACATTTGTCTAAGTTTTCCGAAATCTGCCTCATCTGTTACCGATTCATCTGCAAATAATAAAAACGGAGAATGTCTTTTCAGGTAGATTGACTCTTCATACATGGTTGCCGGCATGGGTTGCTCAATAAATTCAATTCGCATCTTCTTTATTTTCTCAAGTACGCGGATGCAATCCTCTACATTAAGAAAAGCTTCATTGGCATCAACGATCAGTTGTTGGCCACAGAACGATGAAAGGTGGCTCACAGCATCCATCATTTCATCTGCATTCACTTTGATCTTGATGTATTTAAACCGCCCGAGGTTGTTCTCTTCATAAAAATCCTTCATCCTTCCCACTTCCATAATGGGGATGGAGTAAGAGATAGGTATAGAAGGCACCGTTTCAATGCCAAGGAACTTCTGAACGGAGATATTCCGCTTCTTACACCAATAATGGATGTATGCCGATTCTATTCCGAACCGAAGCGCATGGGAAAGAGAAATTTTATTAAGAAATTCCGTCAACTCATCAGGTGAACTTATTATTCCCGGTTTCGCATTGAGGAAAAGCTGAAACTCCTTTTCTGTTTGCTCAGGGGATTCGCCATAACGGATATTGGGAGCAACTTCTCCGCGGGCTTCGATTACGCCGTCGCCAGCCGTCACAAACAAATTCGTTTTGTTGTCGGATGCATTCCTGGAAATCTTCCAGGTATATTTCAGTTCAAGTATTTTCTTTTCGATAGACCAATGAATCATAATTATATAGGGATTTCCTCCCTCTCCCTGGGAGAGGGCCGGGGTGAGGCTGGCCCAAAACAAAACACCCCGGCTCATGGAGTCGGGGTGATTTGCAGACCCGCTAGGCGGGATAAGCGTTAGCTTATTTTTTCTTTTTCTTTGCCGCTTTTTTCTTCGCAGCTTTCTTCTTTGCCATAGTTTTTAATTTTAATTTGTTAGTGATTTAACAATTCAAACTTATCTAAAATAAAAAGGTTACGACAAAACAAAAATATATTTTGTTCACAATGATTTGTTCATTTCTAAAGGCACCATTTTTAATCCTCATTTGCGAAATGGTTTTACAAATTTTGTAATTTTATTATTGCCTCTCACATCTTTCAAGTATGCGCCGATATTGAGTTGCAGCGATAGCTCATGCATCAGTGTATGATGATTTTGAAAATGAGTTTGCGTATATCCGACCGTAAATGACTGATTCAAAAACCAAAAATGAACTGCAGTTATTAACAATGCTCCAAGGTCGAATTCTGATTTGATGACGCTGAAATTGTACCCGCCGCCAAAAGAAATTCCAAGCGATGAGTAGAAATCGTGCGTTGCAAGGTGACCAATATTGAACTGAATAAATGCCGGGAATGACATCATCAGGTAATCAATCGGATCGTTTGCAGATTTAAAATGATTGGATAAGGAAAGGTGAGAAGCAATGGCAACAGAAAAATCAGCATGCTTGTTGAGCAGGTTCAATGAAGGAGTATAACACAATCCATAGAGCTGTTCGTTCTCGTGATTTTGATTCGCCCGTGGAAATGACAATCCCACAGAGGAAATAAACCTGTCGCCGATTGTGAATTCAGGCGCAGCATTCTGGGCGACAAGCCGGGTTGTGAGCATTTCCAGCATCAATAGAAAGGCAAATCTCATGAACATGAGCGGAAAGATAAAATGAATTTTAATCCGAATTACGATTAAATTCAATAGTTACATTTGAACGTTTTCAGAAAACCCAATTATGTACTCCGATTTCAGGGAAAGTTTGCGCAACATTGAAATGAAGAATCTCCGGATCCTGAATGTTGCCGCTGCTCTTATTATTTCGGTTCTCGGTTTTGTATTCCAGATCGCATACCATGACGGAGACATACTGGTCACAGGTATTTTCGTTTCAATCATCCTCACTTCTAATTATTTCTTCTCATTCTACAGTAAATTATACAAGGACCACTTTCAGAACATCAGCAATGCATCCATTTTTCTGATCCACTTCTGGGTTGTGTATGTTGCCTACATGAGGCAGTTTGATGTCGCATTTTTATTACCTGTTGCCTTATCCATTTTTATATTCTCGCTTGCTTTCGACCGTTTTTACAAAAGCCTCTTTTTCATATTTACCATTACCAGTGCAATGCTGGCCATGATGTGGTTCTCTCATCACTGGCAGGTGGATTATACGATCGCTGTCATTACGCTCTATTCCGGCGCTTTTGTTTCCAACATCATTCTGCGGAGGAAGAAGGAATATCACAGGGAAATAGACAAAAGAGAGAAACAGTATGCTTCACTTGTAGAGAATATGAACGACGGGCTCATTTATATCAGTGCTTCGGAAGAAGTACGGTTCGTCAATGAGGAGTTTTGCAGGATCACAGGATATAACCGGGATGAACTGGTCGGGAAGGCTCTTTTTGTATTGAATCGGAATTGCAGCGAATATGAAGCCGCAAAACAATTTCTTGAAGAACTTCGAAAGGGAAATAGCGGAAGATGCGAGAGCACCATCGTCACGAAAAATAATGAGGAAGTGTGGATCCAGCTGTCGGGCAGTCCTATTTATGATGATGAACAGGAGCAGACAGGAAGCATGGTTGTGTTCACCGACATCAGCGACCTTAAAACAATACAGGATCAGCTGAAAAAAAGAGAAGAAGGCTACCGCACATTCATTGACCAAAGCGCCGTAGGTATCTGGAGGGCCGAGTACAAACAACCCATTGATGTGAATATGCCGGTGAATGAACAGATTGAGTTGTTGTTAAATACCGGAAAGATCTCAGAAGCGAATGATTTCATGGCAAAGATGTACGGATATTTAAAGTCGGATGAACTCATCGGAAGGAGGATCCGGGACTTTTATTATCTGGAAAACAACTTCGATGAAGAAAAGACGAGAGACTTCCTCACTTCTTTTATCAGTAATAACTACCGCATCAGCAATGCGGAATCAAAAGAGATGGACAGAGCGGGGAATATCCGCTATATCCTCAATAACAATATAGGAATTGTTGAGAATGGCTTTCTGGTCCGTACCTGGGGCGTACAAACGGATATTACCGACAGAAAGAAGACAGAACATGAGCTCATGGAAAGCAACCAGGAACTTGACACCTTCTTTTATAAAGCATCACATGATTTGAAAGGACCGCTGGCCAGCATCTTAGGTATAGTGAACCTTGCCCGACTGGAGAACAAAGAAAAGGTCATAGAAAAATACTTTAGCATGATAGATACCAGTGTGCGGAGACTTGATCGTACCCTGATGGACCTGATTGAACTTGCCCGCACGCGAAAAGGTGTAAGCAAGCTGAGCAAAATATACGTTCGGGCGCTGGTGGATGAAATTCTTCAGTCGCTTTCCCATACTGAAAATTATCCGCGAATTAAATTTGAAATTGAAGTGGATGGATCCATCGGGATCATGGCTGACAAAGTATTGGTCCTTTCAGTGTTTCAAAATCTCATTCACAATGCGATCAACTACGGGAATAAAGAGAATCCGTCGATTAAGATCAGGGTTGATGGAACAGATAGTGGAATAAAACTGGAAGTAACTGACAATGGAAAGGGGATTGCTGATCACGTCAAGCACAGGGTATTTGAAATGTTTTACCGCGGTCACCCTGATTCAAGCGGATCGGGACTAGGATTGTTTATTGTAAAGAACGCCATTGAGAAGCTGAAAGGAAAAGTGTGGTTTGATAGCGAAGATGGGAAGGGAGCGAGTTTTTATGCGGAGATTCCGAACGCGGCCCCCTGAATCCCCCTGTAGGGGGACTAAATCCTAAAAGAATGATTATGAAAGTAGAACATATTGGAATTGCGGTTAAAGATATTGATGGCGCGAATAAATTATTTGCCGCACTGCTTGGAACGCCGCATTACAAAACAGAGAGTGTGGAAAGCGAAAAGGTCTCTACTTCCTTTTATAAAGTAGGGGATTCAAAGATAGAATTGCTCGAAGCCATTGATCCAAACAGCGCCATTGCAAAATTCATTGAAAAGCGCGGCGAAGGAATTCATCATATTGCTTTTGAAGTGGAAGATATCCTTGGTGAAATGAAACGGCTAAAAGAAGCGGGGTTTGTATTTACCCGTGATGAACCATTCCCAGGGGCGGATAACAAACTCGTTTGTTTCATGCATCCGAAGTCGACCAATGGGGTGCTGGTGGAATTGTGTCAGGAGATCAGACAGATCCCATGATTCAACATTTACTTTGCCGTTTCAAAAATATGCTGAAAGTTTTTGCAGTTATCAAATTGCGGAGGTATAAACCACTCACCGTTTTCTTTTATGAATCCCCATCCATCTTTGGTCTTGACTCTAGCAAGGCCGTTTGAAAAATCTTCCGCTTTCTGGAATACCTCGCCATTAAAAAGGTGTTTTCCTGTTTTATCGATATAATGCCATTTTAGAGTTTCGCGAACACGTGCGATTCCATTCACAAAATCTTGCGCATATTCATACATTGGCATAAGCATCCATTGCATCTCCTTGTTAATATAGCCCCACCTTAAGGTAGTATCACGCACCCTTGCTGCACCATCCGAAAAATCTTCAGCATTGAAATATGGTTTGGAAATAACTTTCCCTGATTGATTAACAAAATACCATCTTCCGCTAATTCTCACTCTGGCAATTGAATCAAAAAATGGTCCGATAAATTGAAATTGCGGCTTGACAATATAATTCCCAAGAGTATCAATATAGCCAAATCCATCATCTGTTTCGACTTTCGCAATGCCATCTGAAAAACCGAGTGCAGATTTAAAGGCAGCTGCAATCTTGAATCCACCCGTGATGTTGATATAACCCCAAACACCGTTATACTTCACCCGTGCAAGGTTTTCTTTGAAGCGAAAAGCATCATTAAATTTTGGATCGATTACCCAGTTTCCCGATTTATTTATAAAACCCCAGCGTTTGTTAAGACGGGCAAGCGCTATCCCATCTCTGAAGCCGGTAACATCCTGATATATCGGCTTAATGATCCATTCGCCGGACTTATTAATGAATCCCCACTTAATCCCCATTTTAACAGCGGCAAGGGATTCAGAAAAATCACGCGCTTCATCAAACTTCTCCTTGATTACATTTTCACCATTGTAATTGTAAAAACCCCAACGTTTCAGAATAGAATATCTCACCATACCGTCTGAGAAAGAACCGATAGTACTGTATGGATCATTGGGACCATAAATTGCCTCGATCACCTCTGTTGCAACATCTTTATCTTCAGGTTCCCTAAACTGTGGCGGAATTAGCCAGGTATTATCCTCTCGAATATATCCCCATCCCTTATTCGTTTTTGCAAGTGCTGCTTCCTGTGCACATGTAGCATTAGAGATTAGCTGGGCAAGAAAAATGAAAATAATTGAAACCTGAATATTCATTTCATTGATCAAAAAATAATACCTTTATCTGTTTAGTTGCCTCATGAGAAGAAATGCTTTTAAATTCTGATCCGGACATAATTGCCTACCTCAGCGTTTCAGAAGTCTCCTGAAAGTCCCTGCAAGCCTCAAACGTTGGTGAAATATACCATTCACCATTTTCTTTCAGGTAGCCCCACCCCGTATTTGTTTTGGCCGGGGCCAGTCCATTATTAAAATCCTCTGCCTTTTCAAAAACTTGTTTATTAAATAGATGTTCTCCTTTTTTATTGATGAACATCCATGCATCCCCATTTTTGACTCGCGCTATTCCATTCACAAAATCTCCCGCTCCATCGAAAGCAGGTTTCAGCAGCCATTCAGTCGTCGTATCAATGAAGCCCCACTTTTCTTCATTCCGTACCCTTGCTGCACCATCAGAAAAATTTTCAGCATACCTGAATTTATTTTTGCCGATAACCTGCCCTTTTTGATTTACGTAAACACAAAAATCATTTACGCGAACCCTGACAAAAGACTCCGAAAAATGCGCGACTGAAATAAAGACAGGTTTCACGATGATGCGACCCACTGTATCAATATACCCATACCCTTCCTCTGTGCGAATCCTTGCCAACCCATTCTTAAAATTGAAGGCTAATTCGAATGAAGGCTTAATAACCATTGCACCGCTAAGATTAATATATCCCCACTCTCCTTCTAATTTCACTGCAGCAAGATTTTCCCTGAAAGAAAAAGCATCTTCAAATTTTGGTTCGATAAACCACTTGCCGGTTTTATCAATATAGCCCCAGCGTTTGCCAACTTTTACTGGTGCTAATCCGTTTGAGAAATTGTATGCATCAGCATACAAGGGCTGGATAACCCACGATCCCTTTTTATCAATGTATCCCCATTTGTTGATCTTTTTTACTGCAGCAAGTGAGTCAGAAAAATCCCTTGCACCATCAAACTTTTCAGGAATACTCCGTTCCCCGAGATCATTATAATAGCCCCATATACTCCTGTTTGAATAACGAACCATGCCTTCACTGAACGATCCAATGCTACTTTTAGGCGTCACAGCTTCGAAAGTAGTTTTATTCATTTCCAGGTTTTCGAACTGAGGGGAAATAAGCCAGGTACTATCCTTGCAGAGATAACCCCAGCCCTTTCTTGTTTGCACCAGCGCTGCCTCCCGCGCACAAAGTCCATGAATATTAATTAAGAAAATCAGCTGGCAAAAAATCGCAGGAAAAAGGAAATGTCTTTTTGTTTTCAATCGTTATTAAGAAATTAGTGAATCAAAAATACAATTTACAAACCACGATCCCCGTCAGCACACAAACCAGATCCACAAGCAGCATGATCCAGAGCGTATAGCGTGTATTCTTTACACCTACACTTCCGAAATAAAGTGCGATCACATAAAATGTTGTTTCAGCTGCTCCCTGAAACAGACAGGAAAGTTGTCCGGCCAGCGAATCCGGACCATAAGTTTTCATGGCATCGAGCATAAATCCCCGCGAACCACCGGCACTGAAAGGACGCATCAGTGCTACAGGAATCGCATTGATGATCTGCTGATCAACACCGAAAACATTCATTACGGAACCAATTCCGTTCATAACAATGTTCATCAATCCGGAGTTCCTGAAAATGCTGAGAGCAACGAGCATGGCGATCATGTAAGGGAGCACACGAACGCCGGTGGTAAAACCATCTTTTGCACCTGTAACAAACGAATCAAAAATATTGGTCTGATTTTTTTTAAAGACTTTTTCCTGGAAGATGCAATACACAATGATCAGTAAAATGATAAATAACAAAACACCATTGCTCAGGTTTGAGGTGAAGTGCATTTTGCTGATGCCACCCAGCCGGCTTATATAAAACATGAGGAAGCCAATTATGGCACTGATGGAGACTGTGAAAAGAATGATGACGCCATTCAGCAAATTAATACGCTGCCTGATGCTTACAAAAATAAGCGCTGCCAGTGTTCCGATAAAAGAGGTGATAATGCATGGTAGCATGATATCAGCGGGATTGCTTGCATTCTGCGCAGCACGGTAACCGATGATAGAAGTCGGGATTAGTGTGAGCCCGGCAGCATGCAGACAGAGAAACATGATCTGGCTGTTGGATGCGCGCTCCTTTTCGGGGTTTGCCTCCTGCATACTTTCCATGGCCTTCAATCCGAAAGGAGTGGCTGCATTGTCGAGGCCCAAAAAGTTAGCGGCAAAGTTCATCGTCATAAAACCATATGCAGGATGTCCCTTAGGCAGCTCGGGAAAAATTCTTGCAAAAAGCGGAGTTAAAAACCGGGCCAGTTTACTGATGGCATTGGAGTCGCTCAACAGATAAAGCAGTCCGCAGAAAAAAGTGAGGTATCCGATGAGTGGCAGCCATAAATCCATGATGGTATTTTTACACGTCATAAATATTCCATCTGCAGACTGTTTTCCGCTATATACTTCTATTACTCCTTTATCTGTCAGGCGGTAGGTTGTATCGCCCGACTGATAGCCGGTTGCTTTGTTGGCCAGTATGTATGAATAAAGCAATGTGTCCTCCGACTGTATTTTTCCGGCCGGATATTCAGCCACAACAACAGGGTCATTTTGAGACCCGTTAACCACATTGCTAATGGTATAGGTTCGTCCTGATGCCAGCAGAAAGAAAATATAAAGTATGCTGCCTGCAATGATAAAAGACCAGAATCTGCTTAAAGCCATGTTTTGATTTGAAGATGTGAAAATTTGAAGATGTGAAAATTAGCAGCCCGGTATGCCATGAAGTAAAGAAAGGGATTAAGGATGGTAAAGCGGAAAAGGGTAAAATGAAATTTTGAACTATATAAAATGAATAAAAAGCACACTCTCAGTTTGGATTTCTCTGCGCGCTTTGCGGTGAATTCGGCTTTGCGTCCTCTGCGGTTTCTATACTAAACAGCCATTTTAACGCCAACCCCATCCCCATTGGTCGGGAGGTCGGGGCGCGTTGAAACAGCCCGTATAATCCGATAGCTCCCGTCACATTGGGACGGAAGGCTAAAAAACAAAATTGAAACTGAGACACTACCGAATAAATCACCCAAAAATGCAATCCTGTTGAATATTAATTTTAATTTCGCGAACTCTTTGAGAGAAGAGCGGGGCTTATAGCTCATCCCGAAGTGTCGGGAGGTTAGAGCAACAGACTCATAATCTGTGGGTCCTTGTCCCGACCTCCCGATAAGTCGGGACGGGACGAGCCCAATCCCGACTATTGGGTTACACTTTACCATGAAGAAAAAAGTCGTATGCATCAGGATGAATAATAATCTTAATTTCGCGACCTCTTGATGAAATTGCGGGGCCTATAGCTCAGTTGGTTAGAGCAACAGACTCATAATCTGTGGGTCCTTGGTTCGAGCCCAAGTAGGCCCACGTTATCCAAAGGGTTGCATATAAGATTTATGCAACCCTTTAATATATGCATTACTGTTACATAGTATACAGCCAATCTTCAAACAGGTATTATATTGGGGAAACCAATAATTTCTCGAGACGATTGGTCGAGCATAATACTCACTTTTTCAATACCGCTTATAGCAAAATTGCATGTGATTGGACAGAGTATTTAATTTTTGAATTACCTGATATTTCCATTGCAAGATCACTTGAAAGGCGCATCAAAAAAATGAAGTCCAGAAAATTTATTGAGCGTTTGAAGAAGGACATTGATTTTAGAAAATCAATTCTAGATGAAATTCTCTTATTAAAAGGAAGACTTGTTGTAAAAAATCAGGACGAATCCAATCTGGATTAATCGGAATGCCCACCACTGAAAGCTGTTGGATTTTTCGGCAGCTTTTTATTTAAAATTATGAGTAATACCAGTTTCAAAAACCTCATTTTCGACTTCGGTGGCGTCATCATCAGGATTGACTACCACAGGATCGCCGCAACGTTTAAAAATTTTGGCGTGCTGAATTTTGATCAGTTGTATTCTCAGTTGCACCAGACTTCGCTTTTCGATGATTTTGAAAAGGGTCTTATTTCCCCGCAACAATTCAGGGATCAGCTAAGGGAAATTTCAGGGATTGGATTAAAAGATGAACAGATCGATGAAGGATGGAATGCCATTCTCATTGATCTTCCGAAAGAGAATATTGATGTACTCAAACGACTGAAACCTTCTCACAGACTTTTCCTGCTGAGCAATACCAATGCGATTCACGAAAAAGCATTTACAGAAATAATGTTGAGGGATTTCGGCAAGAATGTACTTGAAGAAAATTTTGAAAAAATATATTTCTCTCATCATATTCACATGCGCAAACCCGACCTGGAGATTTTTGAGAGGGTTATGAATGAAAATAATTTACGTCCCGAAGAAACACTTTTCGTGGATGATTCGATGCAGCATATTGACGGAGCTAAAAAAGTCGGACTGCAAACGTTTTTCGTTGAGAAAGGAAAAATGATCGCTGATCTGTTTTTGAAATGAATAACCACACTGCACAGTTTTAAATTTCCTTGCCACTAATTGCACTAATTATCACTAATAATTACATGTATTGAAATTTTGGTTGGTGAGAATTGGTGGTGCCTATAGTTATCAGGACTGCGGCGACAACTATTTTATTTGTTCGGCAGTTAGCTTAGCGGAGTTGCTTTGCTTAAATACTGAGTACGAAGTACTCACAGCAAAAGCCAACCAGGAAACCAACGTACAACTGTCCCTGGCGGTGTGCTCCCATTGAGATACGGGCAGTTCCAATAAGGCCGGCTACAATGATCGAAACAACAATCGGCATCCGGAGGTCGATAAGCAAAAAGGTAGACAATCCGAAAAACATTCCTGTGATGCCGCCAATGCCGATCATGTGAATGCTCACCTTCCATTTTAAATTAATAATAATGGCAAGCACTACGGATGCTGCTGCACCCAGGAGCATCATTGAAAATATTTTCGGAATAGATATCTGAGATATCATATAATAGGCAATCATCATCAACACTGCATTGCATATAAAAGGAACAATGCGCTCTTCGCGTTTTTCCATATTGAACGATTTGATCAGCCCTTTTCTCAGCAACAACCATGAAATGATCACCGGCATGATCAGGGTATTGAATATCACAATGGAGAAAAGGGCCGCCTTTACAGAAGGGGGCGTTGTATAATCAAGGTAATTGCTCAACGCAAAAATAATTACCAGCGCATAGGTCGGCATCAAAACAGGATGCATCACAATAGAAATAAACTTTGCTGTCCGATAATTCATTTAACAGGAAGAATGTTTAGTCAACCAATAGCCAGGAGAATGTGTTCAGTGTGAATGGGTGCCTTAAAAAGTTCCAGCTATTTTATCCGCCACAAGTTTACAAAAAATTTACAACCCCTTGCGCATCCTTGCCACAGGGATATCAAGCATTTCCCGGTATTTAGCAACTGTACGCCTTGCAATGTTGTATCCTTTTTCCTTCAGTATTTTTGTGAGTGCTTCATCGGTAAGTGGTTCCTTTTTATCCTCAGCAGCGATGCAATCAGAGAGAATTTGCTTTACCTCTTTGCTGGATACTTCTTCCCCGCTTTCTGTCTGCAGTCCCTCAGAGAAAAAGGTCTTTAACAGGTATGTTCCGAAATGTGTTTGTACGTATTTGCTGTTGGCAACGCGGGAAACAGTAGAAATATCCATACCCACTTTTTCAGCGATATCACGGAGTACCATTTTCTTCAGCTTCCGCTGATCTCCTTCCAGAAAAAACTCATACTGGTAATCCATGATCGTTTTCATCACTTCAAACAAAGTATGCTGCCGCTGCTTGATGGAGTCAATGAACCATTTAGCTGAGTCGAGTTTTTGTTTCACGAAAGTGATTGCCTGCTTGCTCTCCTTTGATTTTTTATCCTTGCTGTAATGGTCAAGCATTTCTTTATAGTCGCGGCTGATCTTCAATTCAGGAGCATTGCGAGAATTGAGTGTCAACTCCAGTTTGCCGTCGCTGTTGGTCATCAGAAAATCAGGAATGATGTGCTGTGAACTGCGCTGACCTTCATGCATAGTATTTCCAGGGCGCGGATTTAGCTTGAGGATCTCCTTCACAGCATCTTTTAATTCTTCATCGGTTACCTTGAGCGAATCCTTGATCTTGTCATAATGCTTTTTGGAAAATTCCTCCATGTACTCTTCCAGGATTTTCCATGCCAGCAAAACAGACTCCCTGCTTGCATGTTTGCGATCCAGTTGCAGCATGAGGCATTCCTGCAATGTGCGCGCACCGATCCCTGCCGGTTCAAGGGCCTGAATTTTTTCCAGCACATCTATCAGCTCCTGTTCGGCGACGGTGATGTTTTGTGAAAAGGCAAGGTCGTCAACGATGGCATTCAAATCCCTGCGCAGGTAACCGTCGTCATCAAAACTTCCGATCAGCTGTTCGGCAATATGGTATTCGCGGTCATTTAATTCAAGTTGATAAAGTTGTGCCAGCAACTGATCCTGGAAACTGCCGGAGGAGGTAACCGGACGTTCTCTTCTCTCATCGTCAGGAGATGAATTGTTGGCGGATGTTTTATAATCGGGAACATCTTCTTCGTCGAGGTATTCGTCGATGCTGATGTCTTCCTCTTTTTCGGCCACTTCCTCATCATCAAGATCTTCAGCGGTCTCTTCCTTGTCCTCTGTATCATATTCTTCCGGCTCATCCTCGCCACCTTCTTCAAGCGCAGGATTTTCCTGCAACTCTTCTTTGATGCGTTGCTCGAGGTTTGCAACAGGAATTTGCAACAGCTTCATAAACTGAATCTGCTGTGGTGAAAGTTTTTGCTGTAGTTTCTGAAATAAGCCTTGTCTTAAATTACTCATAAAAGTTCTCGCTGCATTCCTCCAAATACAAATGTGTCATGCCCATTCGCTGAAATACAGCATGCAAAAGTAACCAAGAAAGTTCAGGGAGTATTAAAAATTACCGTGGAAAAATCCAGCCTTCTTTGTTGAGGGCTTTCATGCGGTTGAGCTCTGTAAAGGCTTCTTCACGTGTGGCATAGCCATCATAGCAGACAAGCTTCAGCCCGTCTTTGTTCTCGATGATGTGGGCGCTGGCAAATCCCTGTTTCTTCAACTCCGCTTCCTTTTTGGTTGCATTCACGATGCTGTTGAAGGCCCCGGCGACGATGAAATAGTTTTTTGAATTTGTCTTTTTACTGATGGCATCTTCCAGTTTGATGGCAGGAGCCGGAGCAACTGATTCCGGAAGAGCGGCCGGCACAGGGGTTTTCACATAAACCGTTTCAGTCCTGGCTGTGTTTGGCTGGGTATAAATTTCAGATTTTGATTTCGTTTCTGACGGCGAAACTGCCGGTTCAGTGTTTGTAGAAACGGAAAAGGGATTGAGAGATGCGAAATTTACATTCCGGGGACTTACTATATAAACGTTGAGACAGAGCCACAGTAAGCTGCCGCCGAGCAATAAGCTATTGAGCGCATTGAGCCGTATCTTTTTCGCAAAGACAGGATTGCGGGGCTGGGCTTGTGATGGTCTCAGGGAGATGAAGTCGCGCAACTGTTGCTCAACCTGCTTTTCAAAATCATTGTTTTGCACGGGAATAAACTGAACCGGAGAAAGACCAAATGAGTCCTTCAAATAATTTACATTGCTAAATGCTTCAAACTGAATATTGGATTCTGCATCCCTGTTGAGTACGCCCACACGCTCAATCACAAATTTTTTGCCTGTACTTAGTTCTCTGTTACAATTTTCAACATAAGCTTCAATTTCACGAACTGCTTCGGTATATGAAACACTTTCAGACTGAACGATATAATTGGCGAGTAATCCGTCATTCTGCCTGAGAAAAACATTGAAGGCGATCTTTTTGGATGGGGGTGTAACAAGATGTTGCGCAGCGTGAATTCTCGATGGTGTGTATGAGCTGAGAAATCCTCCGAGTTCCGGAACGATCACACATTCATGATCATACAATAATTCGCTGATATGTTTGTCGAGTTTTGCCACTGCCTGTACTTAGGGAGCTAAAGTATAAGAAAGAAAAAAGGCAGGAAACAGGTAAGAGATAAAGTTATGAAAGCAGGACTGTTAAATTATGAACAATCTGATAGTTCGCCCAAATCCCCCGCTTCAACCCCGCATCTTATCTAAAAGCAAATTCAGTTGTTCAACCTCTTTGAGCGAAAGTTTAGCAGAATGATTTTCAAATTCCTTTTGCCGCTTGTCGAGTGCCTCTAAAACCTTTAGCCCTTTTTTGGTGATAAATACATCAACATGTCTTTTATCATGCTTACTGATATGCCTTGCCGCTAGCCCTTTCTGACGGAGCTTTTCGACAATGCGGGATGCATCACTCATCTTATCCAGCATCCGTTCCTTGATCAGCTTAATGGTTGTTGGCGCCGGGCTTTGTCCGCGAAGAATGCGCAGGACATTGTATTGTTGCGTTGTAATACCATGATTTTTAAATATCGCAGTATGAAGGGTGTTGAGCCAGCCATAAGTATAAATAATGTTGACGGTTATCTTATGCCGCTCATTTTGAAATTTCCTTTGTGCTATTTCTGACTCAAGTTTCATGCACTAAAAAAGTTTGTGCAGGCGAATATAGCTATCTGGTTGAAAAGTACAATTGCTATTCTAATCCTCCGCTAAAAACGGTGTTTTTATTCCCGAATTTGCCTTCAAAAACGAGCTCTTTTAGCTCCCTGCGTTGTCGGGGCAAAGACTCCCTTTCGCGGAGTTTTTCAGGCAGCATTTCATCACTGCCGGGATAACCGCCAACAATAATACTGATCACTTCATATTCTTCAGGAACTTCAAAAATGGTCCTCACTTT
This sequence comes from Bacteroidota bacterium, assembly GCA_026391975.1. GTDB lineage: Bacteria > Bacteroidota > Bacteroidia > AKYH767-A > 2013-40CM-41-45 > JAPLDB01. The sequence goes on from JAPLDB010000085.1 coordinate 29,817, forward strand.
TTGGTAATCAATGCCACCCATCTGGTGAAGAAAGATGCCGAGCGAAGTAGCCTGAAGTGCCAGGTTGCCGATGGCCAGTCCCACATCATGCTGTGCATGATTGTTAGGGATGGCGTGTGTTGTAAAATTCTTTTTTGCAAGAACTACAATGAGCATCGCTCCATGTTGTGCCCAAATGCGGTTGCTTTCATTGATGCAATCCAGGGTTCGCTGAAAATTTTCCTGTTCTTCTTTTCTTGCAGCAATAAATCTCCATGGTTGTTCATTGCGGGAAGAAGAAGCCCAGCGGGCCGCTTCAAAAATGCTGATGAAACTTTTATCATCAATTGCTTTATCACTGAAGGCACGAATGCTTTTTCGGGCAGTGATCAGCTCATGTACGCCTTCAGCATTATTGGAATTGCTCATTTGTTGTTCTCCTCTGAATTCATTTTTGTTGTCAATGCCCCTGAAGGACATTTCTTCACCTGATCAATGATCTGCTGAGTAGATGCTAAAGCAGGATCGATCCATGGCCTCCTGCGTGGATCAAAAACCGGAAGTAGTCCGCGCGAACAATTGCCTGAATGACTGCAGAGGTGGGCTTTCCAGGTGATGGTGACTTCCCCGTTGGAATAGTGTTTGGTAATTTCTTTCATGATTGAATTTCAATTTTCCCTGTAAGAAATTTATGAATAGGACATTTGTTCGAAATAAACATCAGCCTTGTCCGCTGCTCCTCCGTTAACGGACCTTCCAGCAACACTTTCTTGTGAATGATGTTTTTTTCTTCTGCTCCATCGCGCACATTCTCAATGTTCAGTAAAACGGAAATTTTTTTCACATCCCATTGCTTGCGTTGTGCATACATGCGAAGGGTAATGGCTATGCAATTGCCGAGGGCCGAAAGTAAAAACTGGTGTGATGTTGGTCCAAGGTCCTGTCCACCTGCAATTACAGGCTCATCACCGGTGAGCTGATGATTTCCAAGATTTATTGTAGTAGCGTAGATACCTCCGTCGTTGACAACCTCAATATCTTTTTCAAACTTCATCATTTCAATTCAACGAAATGGAAGGCATTACAAGTGAAGACTGGTGATGAAAAGTCAATTCGTGGATTGTAGGTTTCATATATCTGATGAGTGGAAAGTGAGCTATCAGATCCATCACAGCCGGTTCAGAATTCGCAACGATCACCGTCCACAGTTTTGTACGTTCCGTATTTAGTGTATAACACATCACGACACCGGCATCCATCAGTGAATTGATCTTTGACCGCTGTTCAGGAATAAGGTCGACAAATTCCTCTGTGAGAACTTCGGGAAGCTTAAACTCGACCATGTATTGTCTTAGTTCCATTTGCGTTTGTATTAAAATGGTTTAATTGAAAAAAGTCGTTAAGAAAATAAACAATGGTAAACGAAAATAGTTTTAAAAGCTCCGGAATCCGATCAGCTTCCTGGCTTCAGAAATGGTTTTTGAGGCGCTTTCGCGTGCTTTCTCGGCCCCTTGACTGGCTACTTTATGAATGTATTTGTCATCAGCGCTTAAGGCAAGGATCTTTTCTCTGAGTGGCGCTGTAAATAAGATCATGTCTTCGGCAAGTTGCTTTTTCATATCGCCGTAGCGGATCTTCATTGTATTGTAAAGGTCCTCAAAATGAAGCAAGGTCTCTTTTGATGAAACAACTTCCATGAGCGTAAAAAGATTCTGGATCGCCTCCGGCTTTGGCTGGTTTTCAATTGTAGGTCCGCTGTCGGAAACTGCACGCATCACTTTCTTACGGATCACTTCGGGGGAATCAGAAAGGAAAACGGCATTTCCCTCGCCTTCACTTTTCCCCATTTTGCCGCCGCCATCCAGTCCGGGGATCTTCACCAGTGATGTTCCGTAATTGAATGCAACAGCTTCAGGGAAGAGGTCGTGTTTATACATCCTGTTAAAACGGTTGCCAAACGTGCGTGTAAATTCAAGGTGCTGTTCCTGGTCTTTCCCCACAGGCACCTTTGATGCACGGTGAATCAGGATGTCGGCGGCCATCAGCACGGGATAGGTCAGCAATCCGGCATTCACATTATCAGGATGCTTGCGCACTTTTTCTTTGAACGTTGTCGAACGCTCCAGTTCGCCAACATAAGCGTTCATGCCGAGGAGCAGGAAAAGCTCAGCAGTTTCAGGCAAATCACTTTGAATATAAATCGTGCAGGCATCAGGATCAATGCCGCATGCTAAATATTCCACCAACACCTGTTTTACAGTGGCATGAAGGTCGGCAGGATTGGGATGGGTAGTAAGCGAATGGTAATCAGCAATGAAGAAATAGCAGTTATACTCATGCTGCATTTTGATAAAGTTCTTTATGGCCCCGAAATAGTTCCCGAGGTGCAGGTTGCCCGTGCTCCGTATGCCGCTGACTACTGTTTCCTTGCTCATGGGGCGAAACTACAAAATGAGTTTTACAATACATCTTTAATAAAAATGTATAATGCTTTTATTAAAAATTATTGAAAAAGTATCAAAATTTATATACCCTAATCAGTTGCCAACGAGGAATATATAATTTTCAGAAACACTTGGAATGCGGGTGCAGACAAGGGTATGTATCGACCTGTGCCTCGGAAGAGAAAATTTTTATTGTGGAATTTTAATCAGAGGGTTGATAATTAATTAATAGTACTTCCGAATAAAGGTGCTATTATTTCAATTTCGTGTTTAATTAAACTGAGTCCTTAATAATTG
>JAPLDB010000173.1 GCA_026391975.1 Bacteroidota bacterium
ATATGATTGAGCCATCTGAATCGGCATACCAGGGTTATGATGCCATGATGCTTGTAGGAAAAAGCAAAAATGCAGAAGCTCTTCCAGGAAACCTTATTGATCAAAGAGGGCTATTTTCAACGTACAGATTCAAACAAGTGAACGGCTTCAATGAAAACCGGTATATCCGCCTTGTCCAATATGAGGGTTATAAACTTGTAGAAGTCAGGTAATTTTTCCATGTTAAATTCCAAAACAGAAATTGCCGGTGCATTTCGGCTCATCCAGGATAAAATATGCACTGCACTTGAGGCCATTGATGGCAATGCGAAATTCGAAGAAGATCCCTGGCAGCGTCCGGGCGGCGGTGGCGGCAGGACGAGGGTAATACAAAACGGGAATGTATTTGAAAAAGGCGGAGTCAATTTTTCAGAAGTTTTTGGTCCGGCGCCGGAATTCATGAAAGATGGCAATGAAAATGCCCCGAAAACATTTTATGCCACAGGTGTTTCAATTGTAATTCATCCTGTAAGCCCCATGGTGCCGATCATTCACATGAATATACGTTATCTGGAATTGAATGACAATAGCTGCTGGTTTGGCGGTGGAATTGACCTGACGCCGGTTTACATTGTTGAAGATGATGCGCGATTCTTTCATCAGTACCTGAAGACGGTTTGCGACAAATTCAATTCCGGATATTACAATGAATATAAAAAATGGGCTGATGACTATTTTTTCATCAGGCACAGAAATGAGACTCGCGGTGTTGGCGGAATATTTTTCGATCATTTGAAGCCGACAGATGATATGCCTTTGGAGAAGATATTTGAATTTGTAAAAGCAATTGGTGACTCATTTGTTCCGGTCTATTCAGAGATCGTAAGCAGAAACCGTTTGAAAAAATACGGTGAAAACGAAAAGCAATGGCAGCAGATCAGGCGGGGACGCTATGCTGAGTTTAACCTGGTTTATGACAGGGGAACAAAATTCGGTCTGGAAACCGACGGGCGGACTGAATCGATATTGATGAGTCTGCCGCCACTGGCATCATGGAAGTACAATTTAATTCCTACCGGCGAGGAGTTGAAAACACAGCAGCTTCTAAGGAAAGGAATCAACCGGGTATAAACTTTCATTCCGGCCTGTGAAAAAAAACATAACATTGCTTTCATAAAATACGTATCCGTACTATATTTGCAACACAAATTAAACAATATGGAACATCAGGATTCAGCACACAGCGAACAGAGCAAAGGTCTCTGGTATACTTATTTTGGTGAAACAGGTGCGTCAACAGTGGCGTTTTTATATCTCACCATTATTTTCAGCTGCATTTTTGCGTTTCTGCGCTGGGGATAATTACCGTGCAATTTTCTTGATCTTGGCTACGTAATTGACATCTTCAGCGTAGTAGTTTCCAAGAAAAGTCAGGTATTTTTCAGTCAGGTGAAAACACTGATCCTGCCAGAGTTTATAATCTGCGACGCAGTCTGTCCATGAGGCATAAACTGCATAATTATTTTTCTTCGCATATTTTCTTAGTTCGTCCTGCGTACCTTTAATAATGGTGTCCTCATCAGGAAGGTAAATTCCAATTGCCGTTGTTGAACGCTGGCAAGGGAAACGCATACCAAGCAAGTTATTGGCCCGTTTGAAAAGGAATGAACTCATATGAGCGCTTTCGATCTGTATCTGCGCGAAGACTTCATCCGGACAAATGATTTTGTTCAACTGAATTTCAGACATAAGATTTTCAGGTGAACATGATATTGAATACCGCCGTTTTTTGAAATATTCACTTGAGGTGCGGGATTCGCTGTTTGTAACCGAGCTATAGTCGTTTATACAGAAACAAAGGATAAATACAATGACCAGGGCTGCGGTAAACCGCTTAATAAACTTCGAACTGATAAGCAGAGTCGGAGCGAGATAGTTTGAACAATCCATGTTCATGCAAACCGAAATTTGATTTTCGGTTTTGAAAGATTCGGAATGACAACAACAGGTTCTCATGATTTTTTAATTTAGGTAATCGCTTTCTACACATGGCTGTGTTGTAAATTGGTTATACAAAGATGGCCCTGCGGAGGGGCAAACACTGTTTCTATTTGGTGAATGGTATAACCGCAAATGGCCAAACACCGCTACAGGACTGCGAATGGAGCCCCTCTCGTTGCTCAAAATCAAATCCCATTCTTATCCATAATTAACATTATGTTAAATAGAGTTATAATGAAATGCCGCCTTTGGGTGTTTCTGGTTACCCCTATGGCCTGATATGGAACGAAAACAAGCTTTAAAATAAGAAGGTTTCTACCCTTCTATCGAAAGCCACCTGATCAGGATGGATCTACATCCACTACTATTGAGACCGATTGGTTATTCTTATCCTTATAGAATTCGGCTACCTGCTGCCGGTAAATATTTTTGACTTTCCCTACTGAGGCCTCTTTTTCGATCTTTATCAAAATTCGCTTCAGCCAAAGGTTCTTAATTCTTGCAATTAACGGCTGATGTGGCCCAATTACCCTGTTTCCGAGCTTTTTCCTTAATATATCCCCTAATTCAATTGATTTTTCATGTAGTATATCCGGATCCCTGTGTTTCATGACGATCTCTATCAAACGCCTGTGCGGCGGATAATCGAATTTCTTTCTCTCGAAAAGTTCACGGGTATAAAATGCTTCATAATTGTGTTTCATCACCAGTTGTATAACCCAGTGATCCGGCTGATGCGTCTGGATCAAAACCAAACCCCGCTTTAATTTTCTGCCTGACCGTCCGCTGACCTGGCTCATCAGCTGGTATGCCCGTTCATGCGCCCTGAAATCAGGAAAGTTCAATAGCTGGTCTGCGTTGATAATTCCCACCGTTGATACATTTTCAAAATCAAGGCCCTTTGTAACCATTTGCGTTCCAACGAGCATATCGATCTTCCTCTCTTCAAAATCTGAAATAATTTTATGGTATGCGTTTCTTGACCTTGTAGAATCCAGATCGAGTCTTGCAATAACTGCATCAGGAAAAAAAATGGCCATTTCCTCTTCGATCTTTTCAGTTCCAAATCCTTTTACCTGCAGATGATGATCGCCGCATCGCTGGCATGTTGCAGGCGGATTGGCCGAGTATCCGCAATAGTGACATTTCAATTGACCAAGCTGTTTATGGTACGTCAGCGTTACAGTACAATTTTTACACTCCGGGATCCATGCGCAGTTGTTGCATTCAAGCACAGGCGCAAATCCTCTCCTGTTTTGAAAAAGGATCACCTGCTCTTTATTGGTAAGCGCATTCCCTATTGCTTCGATGAGCTCCGGTGTAAAATGCGACTTCATTATTTTTTTTCTCGTCGATTCCCTAACGTCACAAACTTTGATAACGGGCATCTCCATGCCGCCAAAACGCTCTGCCAGGTTTACGATACCGTATTTTTTTTCCTTCACGTTGAAAAAACTCTCCATGGAAGGCGTTGCCGATCCCAACAAAGTTTTTGCGGAAAACATTTTTGCCAGCACAAGTGCAGCATCTCTTCCATGATAACGTGGGGCAGGATCATTTTGCTTGTAGGAAGAATCATGTTCTTCATCAACGATCACCAATCCCAAATCACTATAAGGAAGAAACAATGCTGAACGGGCACCAAGCACCACCTGTGCTGGCTGCTCACCTTTATGATCCGGGTTGAATCTCTTGACAGCCTTCCACACTTCTACGCGTTCATTGCTGTTTTGCCTTGAATGGTAAATCCCCACACTGTTTCCGAAATGCTTTTTAAGCCGGTTGATCATTTGTGCGGTAAGGGCAATTTCCGGGAGCAGGTACAATACCTGTTTTCCCTTTTTGATGGCTTCTTCTATCAGGTGAATATAGATCTCAGTCTTACCTGAAGAAGTAACTCCATAAAGCAATACAACATCTTCTTTTTCAAAATGTTTATTTACTTCATTTAAACAAATATTCTGCGCATCGCTCAATACCACAGGACCTGTTTTTAGCGTATTTCCACTTATCAGTCTGTCCACAAGAACTGCCCGCTCAACGAGTATTTCCTTTTTAATCAGCGCAGCAATTGCAGCAGCACTTACCTTTTCATTGTTTATCAAATCACTTTTGGGAACAAATTCTCTTTCCTTCTGATCAAACAGTTGTTTCATGAAGATCATGAGTGCTTCGAGTTGTTTCGGAGAGCGCTTTTCCAGTTGCTGGAAAATGTCATGCAATAAAGCTTCATCCCGAAATTTTTCATGAAGTGAAAGTTGCACTACCTTTTTCGGCTTATACCGGTCATTCAGTTCCTCAGCCATTAGAACCACTCCCCTTTCAATCATCTCCTTTATAATACCATGTGCTGATTTACGCTGAAGCAGTTTTGCAACTTCGGTTACAGTAAGTTCGTGACTGATCAGCAGCGCTTCATAAATCAGGTATTCTTTGGATGAAAGCTCTTCATGGTTGTGATGGTATTCCGGATTCAGGATAATTTTTGATTCGCTTTGCAGTTTCAATGCAGCCGGCAAAGCAGCATTCATTGCTTCTCCAAGATGACAGAGGTAATAGCCGGCGATCCATTCCCAGAATTTTAAGTGGAGTTCACTCACTACAGGCTGCTCATCAAGCACGCTTTGAATGCCTTTCACTTCATAAGCTACAGGTGCCTGGTTGTGGAGTTTGCGGACTATTGCAGAATAAAACTTTTGTTTGCCCAGCTGAACGATAACCCGTTTACCTACAGCAATTTCGCCGGCAAGGTTCTCCTCCACTTCATAAGTAAGCAGATTTGGAATAGGCAATGGTAAAATTACGTCAGCGAAAAGTCTTACGGCCATGAAGCGAAAGTAGGATGAAAATCAGGTGGAAAGAAAATCCGAATTGAAAAAATAAGTTGTCACCTTGCCACCATCCATTGCTCTACCCATGAATTTGATCCTGAAGAAATGAGCACCAGATACATACCTGTAGAAAGGCCGTTGCCGTTGATCACAAATGGATGATCCCCATTTACCGGCGCATTTGATAAAACCGTCTTTCCTGTCATGTCAATGAGCCTAACGGCAGCATATTGAATACCTGAAGCAACATTTAGCCGGAGCTGAAAATAAGAAGATGTTGCGAGGATTGAATATGGTTTTGTATTGTCAATCAGAATTGGATTCACAACGGCGGGAAAATTAGGTGTACAGTTTTGTAATAGTGAAACTCCAACCTGAGGAACGCCATTGTTATTTCCGCCTACAGAATAAATGCATCCTCCGGCATTGACGCTGCTCAAATATGACCTGGCAACAGGCAGTGAATCTGTCAATGAATAAGTTTGAGAATTGATATTGTAAATCCAGACCTTATCCTGATCGTTTCCATTGTTGTAGCCTCCGAGAATCCAAATCAGCGAGTCGCCCACGTTTGCGCCTGCTGCACCATGCAATGCCATTGGCAACGAAGGAATCGAAGTCCAGCTGTCATTTACTTTATCATATACATGTGCTGCAGCAGTTGGTGAAATATACCCTCCTCCACCGAATCGATAAATAGATCCTGCCGCAGATACGATTACACCATACCAGAAATTCATATCAGGCAATGGATTTTTTTGCGTCCAGGAATCGGTGGCAGGATCGTACGATTCGCATAATGTTTTGTCGGGTTGCCCGCTGAGCACAAACAACTTTCCGTCAAGTTCAACACATTTATGTATTGCTACTGCAACCGGCAATGTGTCAGCAGGATACCAGGCATTTGAATCAACATCATAATAGTAATGAAAGTTGAGGCGCTGCCCCGATGTTGGAAATCCTCCGCCACAGTAGTGTATTTTTCCTGCTACCACAGCACCGGCAGGTTGTTGTGCACGATAAGGAACCGGAGCGAGCGTATCCCAGGTATTTGTTGCCGGTGAATAGCGAACATGAAGATCGGTTGCGATTCCATTTGTCCCCCCTCCCATCACGTGGATATCTCCACGGAGTTCTACAACAAGGGGAAAAACAAAATCGAGTGGTACATCAGGAAGTGATTGCCAGGACTGAGCGAAAGAGCTGATATGAACGGATAGAAAGAAAATAATCGGAAGCAGTTTATTGGCCATCATTTTCAGCATTTATAAATTGAGAACAAAAGCTTTGTCTTTTTTCGTAAAAACTTCTTTGAAAAAACAATTCAACCGGCAAGCATGGCTTCAAATTTATTCAATGTCGGTTTGGTGACATGTACAAGGGGAAGTCGGAGAAATTCAGAGCAGATATTCATCACACTTAGCAATCCTTTAACGCCGGCGGGATTTCCGTCAACAAAGATGGCATGCATCATATCGATATGCTTATATTGCAGCTTGCGTGCTTTGTCAAAATTACCTTCGAGGGAAAAACGTATCATTTCGGAAAAGTCCTTTGGAACAGCGTTTGCATAAACGGAAATTACTCCATCTCCTCCGCAAGCGATAATCGGAAGTGCAATTGTATCGTCGCCTGAAATAACAAGAAAGTCTTTGGGTCTGTTTTTAATAATTTTCATCGCCTTTTCAATGTTTCCTGAAGCTTCTTTGATACCGATGATATTCTTGATATCGTGTGCAAGTTCCAAAGTAGTTTCTGCGTCCATGTTGCTGCCTGTGCGTGCAGGCACATCGCGCTGTGAGGGGCGATTGTAGTAAGGGGAAACCGAAAGAATGGCATCAATATGCGTGAAGTCTGTATCTTCCATGGTATGGAGAATCTCCTGCGTATTGTTTCCGCCCAAACCGAGAACGATAGGTACACGGTCTTCATTGACTTCAACTACCATATCAAGGACAGCCCGTTTTTCGTCTTTGGTAAGTGTTACAGATTCACCTGTGGTGCCGAGCGGGACCAGGTATTCTACGCCACCGTCAATCACCCGATCGATCAACTTCCTGAAAGATTTAAAATCAATACTTCCATCTTTGTGAAAGGGTGTAACAAGCGCTACTCCCGTACCTTTTAGTTTACTTACATTCATGTTGATTTTATTTTTCTAAGGTAATCTTCTGTCTGCCTGATAAATTGTTTAAGGTCAGTTTCAGGAGTTGCTTCGATCATCATGTCATAACAAGGAATACTTGACTCATCAAACCTCCCTACCCTGAACTTCGCTTTTGAGACCGCTGCAATATAGCGAAGAGGAAATACTGTGTTCGCTGACAGGTTCAGAACAATATCAAAAGGTTCTTTTATAAAATTAGACACTTCCAGTGATTCGGGAAACAACTGCCAGTTCAGGTTTTTTCGCGTAAAAAAATCAAGGCCGAGTTGTGCATATTGATTTTGAGGAAGTGCTTTCTTATCCACGTAACCAAGTGCAAGGACATCTTTTTGCCGGGAACGTACTTCTTTTACATACTCTCTGACGATTTCAAAGTTTTGCGGCTCAGTAGCATCATACAAAATTCCAATCTTTTTCGCTGCGTCGAAATTTACTGTTGCATGGCCATGGCTATTTTCCACAACCTCTCTCTTTAGACGGTAATTTGAAAGAGCACTTCTTATAAATTCTAAAATCATGCCTGGCTTAGTTGATCATTTTTTGAAACTCCCCTTCATCAATAATTTTCACATTCAGCTTCTTTGCTTTTTCAAGTTTACTTGGTCCAGCTTCGTCACCGGCCAAAAGGAAATTTGTTTTTGCGCTTACACCACTTTGGGTTTTTCCTCCATGCTGCTCGATCACTTCCTTGATTCCATCGCGACTAAAATTAGCAAACGTTCCTGAAACTACAAAAGAGCATCCTTCGAGTTTGCTGCTGAGCTTTTTAGGTTGCGGAGATTCTGATATTTCCATCTTCAATCCGGCATCACGCAGTTGTTCAATCATTTTAACATGTTTCTTTTCTTTGAAAAAAGAGATAAGGCTTTCGGCTATTTTATCTCCAATCTCATCAGCCATGATCAATTCCTCTTCAGATGCATTCATGATGGCATCCATGTTTTTAAAATGCAAGGCAAGTTTTTTAGCAACAGTTTCACCTACATAGCGAATGCCGATCGCGTAAAGCACTCTCTCAAATGGAACCTCTCTTGAAGCTTCTATACCGGCAAGAATTTTTTGCACTGATTTTTCCTGAAGCGAAACTTTCCTGGGCTTCTCCCCTTCTTCACTTTCAAAAACTTTTTCAAGGCCCAGCAGCTGACTGTGTTTCAATTTATACAAGTCTGCAGGATTCCTGATCAGGTCATTGTCAAAAAGCATCTCCACTTTTCCTTCACCAAGTGAATCGATATTCATTGCTTTGCGTGAAATAAAGTGTTCTATTTTTCCTTTGATCTGCGGTGGGCATCCGGCTTCATTCGGACAATAGTGATTTGCCTCTTCCTCTTTTCTGATAAGGGCAGTTCCGCATTCAGGACAAACGTCTATGTACTTAATCTTCCTTGAATTTTTTTCACGTTTTTTCAGATCCACGGCGGTAATCTTTGGAATTATCTCTCCGCCCTTTTCTACAAAAATATAATCACCTGAGTGCAGACCCAGTTTTTCAATCTGGTCAGCATTGTGTAATGATGCACGTTTTACTGTGGTCCCGGCAAGAAACACAGGTTGTAAATTAGCAACAGGCGTAATCGCTCCTGTTCTTCCCACCTGATAGCTAACTGAAAGCAGTTTTGTAGAAACACTTTCCGCTTTGTACTTGTAAGAAATGGCCCACCGCGGACTCTTTGCAGTAAACCCAAGTAACCTTTGTTCTTCAAAAGAATTTATTTTGATAACGATGCCATCAATTTCAAAAGGAAGTTTGGTGCGTTCCTTCTCCCAGAAATCAATGTATTCAAAAACCTGGTCCATTGACTTGCAGCACTTCACATGCTCAGAAATTTTAAAGCCCCATTGCTTCAATTTTTTCAGAGCGGCAAAGTGTGAATCAACATTCAGGTCATCGGCCAGCAAAGCATATAGGAAACAATCCAGGTTCCTTTTAGAAACAACCTTTGAGTCCTGCATCTTGACAGTTCCGGAGGCTGCGTTGCGCGGGTTCTTAAGCAACTTCTCAAATATCTCTTCCTCAATGTAACCATCTTCCATCATTTGTTTTTCGATGTCTTTGTTGATCTTCTCAAATGACTTCAAAGGCATGTAAATTTCTCCGCGCACTTCAAATTCCTCCGGGTAATCTCCTTTTCCAAGGTCAAGGGGAATGCTTCTTATGGTCTTTACATTGGTTGTTACTTCATCGCCCTGCACGCCATCCCCTCTGGTGACAGCCTGAAAAAGTTTTCCATCCTTGTATGTAAGTCCTATAGAAAGACCGTCAAACTTTAATTCGCAAACGTATTCGTAATTGTGATCCAGCGTCTTTCTGACACGCACATCAAAATCCTTCAGTTCCTCGCGGGAATAAGTATTTCCCAGAGACATCATCGGGTACTTGTGTTTGACCGCTTTGAATGTTTTTGTGATCTGCCCTCCTACCCGCTGTGAGGGTGATTCGGGAGAAAGGAGCGCCGGAAAATCCTTTTCAAGCCCAATCAGTTCATTGAGCATCTGATCAAATTGAAAATCGCTGATACTCGGTTTATCGAGCACATAATATTTATAATTATGTTCATTCAGCTCTTTGGTCAGCTGCTCAATTTTCTTTTTCGCCTCTTGTGCAGTCATAAAATTATTAAGGGTGCGAAAGATACTACAGGATACTTTGACATGCTACATTTTAAGCCCGCACATAAAAAAAATCCGTCCCCTTATATTGGGAACGGATTTTAATATTGAGGTTGCTTGCTTATTGTATTTTGATGCTTGACTCCACAGTGAATTCAATTCTTGCTTCATCTCCGAGGAATTCTAGGTTTGGCTTGCCGATACCAAAATCATTTCTGTTGATGGTAGCTTCACCTTCGAAGGTATAGACTTTTGTTCCCCATGAAGTCACTTTTTCACCCAGGTAATTAAAAGGAACAGCGATGCTTTTTGTAATTCCTTTAATGGTAATCTCGCCATTCAATGAATAATGATTTCCATTGCTGAATTTCTCATCAATACCATTTGTCTTTAAAACGATTTTAGGATTTACCGAAGTAAAGAACCAGCCTGTATCGCGCATTGTTTCATTCCTGTTTTCGCTTCCTGAGTTGATCTCTGCAGCATTCATTTGAATAAACACAGATGATGTTTTAGGATCACCGGTCAGCTTTCACCGCCTTTATTCAACATTGGTGCAATAACAAGGGAAACAATGGCAGTAAGCTTGATCAGGATATTCATTGATGGTCCTGAAGTATCTTTGAAAGGATCTCCAACCGTATCACCGGTAACGGCGGCCTTGTGCGGATCACTTCCTTTGTAATACATCTTGCCGTCAATCTCAACTCCTTTTTCAAAACTCTTTTTCGCGTTGTCCCATGCACCGCCGGCATTGCTTTGGAAGATAGCCATCAGTACACCTGTTACAGCGACACCGGCCATTACTGAAGCAAGTACCTGGGCGCCATCTTTACCGAAACCAAAACCGATGATGATCGGAGTTGAAATGGCAAGGATACCCGGAAGTAACATCAGCCGCAGTGCAGCAGAAGTCGAGATCTGAATGCACTTATCATAATCCGGCTCAACGCCTTCTTTGCCTTCAAGCAGGCCTTTAATTTCTTTGAACTGTCTGCGAACTTCAACTACCATAGCATTTGCAGCACGACCAACAGCACGCATAGCAAGGGCAGAAAATAAGAACGGAATCATACCCCCGATAAACAGGCCGGCGAGGACTTTAGCATTTGAAATGTCAATTACTTCAATTCCCGTAATCTCCTTAAAGGCAGCGAATAATGCCAGGGAAGTTAATGCAGCAGATGCAATGGCAAATCCCTTTCCGATGGCAGCGGTTGTGTTTCCTACAGAATCAAGGATGTCTGTTTTCTCTCTAACCTCTTTAGGCAAATGACTCATTTCAGCAATACCTCCGGCATTGTCGGCGATAGGTCCGAATGCATCAATTGCCAGCTGGATTCCTGTTGTGGCCATCATTCCTGAAGCAGCGATTGCTACACCATAAATACCTGCAACACTAAATGACGCGATTATACCGCCGGCCAGTACAAGGATAGGTAGCGCTGTTGAAATCATACCCACGCTTAGTCCGCTGATGATGTTGGTTGCTGCTCCTGACATTGATTGTCTGGCGATGGTTAAAACAGGATTCTTGCCCATGGCACAATAGAACTCAGTGATGATACTCATCAATGCACCGACGATCAAACCAATTACTACTGTATAGAATACATCGACATTTGTATATTGAATTCCTTTAATAGAAAAGGTAGAAGGAAGCATGTTTGTAATTACAAAATAACAGGCCGCTGCAGTGAAAACAATAGCGCCCCAGTTCCCCATGTTGAGTGCCTTCTGAGGGTTTCCATTCTCTTTAATCCGAACAAACCAGGAACCAACGATCGAGAAAACCAATCCGACAATGGCAATAATTAAAGGAAGGATGACTGCAGACATACCACCCAACTGATCCGGATTGTCCTTGCTCATGATGACAGATGCACCAAGCACCATTGTAGCAAGGACAGTACTTACATATGAACCGAATAGATCCGCTCCCATACCGGCAACATCACCAACATTATCACCTACGTTATCTGCGATTACAGCAGGGTTGCGTGGGTCATCTTCAGGAATACCGGCTTCTACTTTTCCGACGAGGTCAGCACCCACATCGGCAGCTTTGGTGAAGATACCACCGCCTACGCGAGCAAAAAGGGCAATGCTTTCAGCACCCAATGAGAATCCTGTCAACACTTCAAGCACCCGTTTCAAAGGCGCACCCAGTTCCGCATTTCCATTGAACATATGCTGGAATAACATAAAGAGTAAACTCAATCCGAGAATTCCCAGTGCTGCTACGCTTATGCCCATAACGGCTCCGCCGGAGAAAGAAATATTCAATGCTTTTGCAAGGCTCGTTCTTGCTGCATTTGTAGTACGGACATTTGCTTTCGTTGCAACGCGCATACCAATAAAGCCGGCCAATGCACTAAGAAACGCTCCTGTTACGAAGGCCAGTACAATGAGTGGAGATGAATTGGTCGGGTCTGCACTGATTCCGAGCATGACTCCGACTATTACCACAAAAACAGCGAGAATTTTATATTCCGCTTTGAGGAAAGACATGGCACCGGTTGCGATAAATCCTGCGATTTGCTTCATGCGGTCAGTTCCGGCATCCTCTTTTGAAATGCGTGCTGTGATAATAGCAGAGTAAATAAGCGCCAAAATCGAAATTGCCGGCACCAGGTAGATCAACATATCCATAATTCTGTAATTCGTTAGTCGTTAATTGTTTAATATTTCAATATAAAACCTTCTTAGTTTTTTAAAAAAGGGGTGCAAAGGTATAATTTGAGGATAACTATGCAAGGGGATAAAGCAAAAGTCAAAAGTTATAAGTCAAAAGTTAAGAGATATTGAGGCAATGGTAAGAATTGGGTGCGTTTCTTCTCGGCTGAAGGATTAAAACGGGCATTTCAAATATTGCTTATAACTTTTCCCTCCCATTTTGTCAATTCAAAAAAGAAATGCATCTTCGCGTCCCCGAAATTAAAAGCGGGAAAAGCCCTTTTTAAAAAGCCAGCGGAGAATGGCTATCCTGACATGACTCAGGGAAAGGCAGAAGAACCATCAAATAATTAACAAAAAAAGCAAATGCCAGTAAAAATTCGATTAGCACGTCATGGTAAGAAGCACCAGGCTTATTATCATATCGTGGTAGCGGATGGTCGTGCTCCGAGGGATGGTAAGTTTATCGAAGTCATCGGTAAATACAACCCCAACACGAACCCCGCAACCATTCACATTGACGATGTGAAAGCCCTGGAGTGGCTCAGCAAAGGCGCACAGCCGACTGACACCACCAAGGCAATTCTCTCTTACAAGGGAATCATGTTCAAACGCCATCTACAAAATGGAATTGCCAAAGGCCTCCTCAACCAGGAACAAGCCGATGAAAAATTTCAGAAGTGGATGGAAGACAAGCACAACAAAATTGCAGAGAAGAAAGCCCGTGTAGCAGGTGAATCTTCAAAGACAATGGAAGGCCGCCTTGCTGAAGAAGCAAAGAAACGTGAAGCCATTGCAGAGAAGGTGCGCATCAAGAACACTCCGCCTCCGGTTGAAGAAACCCCTGTTGTTGCAGAAGGCGAAGCTCCGGCTGCTGACGCTCCATCAGAGGGAGAAGCACAAGCTTAAGAAAGCAAGAGTCAAGATATTAGAATCAAGATTCAAGAAAATAAAAATCCGTTCTGCCCCGACGCATCGGGATCAGGACGGATTTTTTATTTCATGACTTTCTTTGTGAATCTTTGTGCCAAAAGAGCCTACCTGGCTACTTTTTAAAATTCTAAAAAATGAAGAAGGATCTTTCATTAAAAAAAATCGGTTTCATCAGCAAGTTGAATGGCTTCAATGGAGAATTGGTAATTGCCGGGACAAGCGAAGATTTTCTCACTGAGAAATTCTTATTCATGTTTATGGATGGGATGCCGGTTCCTTTTTCTGTGGAGGAGATGTTTGATAAAGGTGGAAATGTAATTGTCAAACTGGAAGATGTAAATGATGAAGATAGTGCGCGTCGGTTTATTAAACTTGAGGTATTTATAGTGCAGAAAAAAAGAAAGCCCAAAAGCGAAATTAATTCTATTCATGATTTGCTCAACTATCACCTGATCGACAGCACTTTTGGAGATTTGGGGCCCATCATTCGTATTGATGAATTTCCGCAACAGGAAATTGCCGTTTGTATAGTAAAGGAGAAAGAGGTGCTGATCCCCATCAACAATGATTTTATAGATGATATTGATGATGAGAACAGGCAAATCCTGGTAACACTGCCTGACGGACTCATTGATTTGTATCTGCTTTAGAGACGAAACCAGAAAGTTGATTCGCAACATTTCTCCTGAATGGTACACAAGGATTTGGCTTGCTACTTAATACTTCTTACTTTGGACTTTCCATATGTCCGAAACCACATTTCGCTTCAGGCAGTTTACCATCAATCAGGATAAGTGTGCCATGAAGGTAGGCACCGATGCAGTCCTGCTTGGTGCATGGGTAAATCCGAATGGGTCTCAGCACATTCTTGATATTGGCACAGGCACAGGCATCATTGCGCTGATGTTAGCTCAGAAATCTACAGGAGTCATTCATGCCGTCGATATCGATGAAGGTGCTTTTATGCAGTGCAAAGAAAACTTCAGAATATCCCCGTGGAGCGAACGTCTTCTCCCCTTTCATGTTTCATTTCAGGAATTTGCTGACACATCTGAAAAAAAATATGACCTGATCGTAAGCAACCCGCCTTACTTTCATCATGCGTCAAAACCACCGGAAGAACTTCGTTCACAGGCAAGGCATCACGATCAGCTTACGTTTGATGACTTACTGACGGGTGCAAAAAAGATTCTATCGCCTGAAGGAAAACTGTGCGTCATTCTTCCAATCAAAGAAGGAATGGAATTCATGGACATAGCCATGCGCAATGGTTTATTTTGTCAGCGCATGATGAAGGTGAAAACCAAGCAGGAGCGGCCGGAGAAAAGAGTGATGATGGAATTCACAACCCGATTTGGCGTAATGGACGAATCAAGCATCGTTATTCATGATGCGATCGATCAGTTCAGCAATGAATACAGGAAACTAACCGGTGATTATTATTTATAACCAAAGGATCAATCAGACAATTCCTTCTTCGTTACCCCTGCCATTTTTCGCATTTCAATAACTGCATAGTGCATTCTTCCTACACATGTATTGATATTGATCTTTAGCAGTTTTGAAATTTCCTTGAATGACAGTCCGCCGTAATGCCGGAGGATTACCACTTCACGCTGGTGTTCAGGAAGGCGTTCAATCATGCTGCGGACGGCAGCGGTCTTTTCATCTTCGATGATACGTTCAACAGGATTAAGTCCCCGTTCAGGTATTACATCAAAGGGACTCCATTCTTCATTCTCCCTTATCATTACTTTGTTTTTCTGAGTCCGGAAATAATCCAGCACAATGTTTCGTGCAATGCACATTGCCCAGGGAAGAAATTTACCCTGTTCATCGTAATTTCTCTTCCGGAGGCTTGTAATGATCTTTACAAAACAATCCTGGAATAAATCTTCCGCCAGTTCGCGATTCCGAACGAGATAGAAAATCACAGAATAAATCCGCTCTTTATAGCGTAATAGGAGTTCAGCGAGTGCATGTTCGTGGCCTTTCTGGTAGGCATGCACAAGCTCTTCGTCAGTCATCAGATGTGGATGGTTCATAGTACTTCCGCTTTAATGGTTAAATTAACAGATAGCTCAGATCACAGAGCGCAAACAATAAAGTAGAAGTTGACTATAGAATACCCGCGTTTAAAAAACTAATACTAAAAAAAAGTAAAGTAAATTTTACTCGATGGGCGGATGTGTTGTTTAATAGTTACATCAAATGTAAATGACAAATTCCTGTTTTGCAAATTTATTTTCAGGTTTCATTAACAAAAGCAGCATGAAATCTTACAAAATAACAGGTTTGCACAGGGACAAAAGCCCGGTTGTATTCGTATTTTTGTCAAAAATCACAAAATGAACGAATATCCGGCAGTAAAAAATTACATCTCAGGAAGCTTTACAAATGGTACTGAGAAAACCTTGGAAGTGATCAGTCCCCTCAATGGAAGTATCATTTCTACTGTGCCCCTATCCACTGCCAAAGAACTGGATGCAGCCGTGATTGCAGCCAGGGCGGCATTCCCTTCATGGAGTGCAATGCCGATTAAGGAAAGAGTCCAGGTTTTCTACCGTTATAAATCGTTGCTGGAAAAGCACATGAATGAACTTTCTGAAATGGTTCATTTTGAGAATGGCAAGACCCTGGATGAATCAAAAGCAGAAGTTGAGAAGAGCATTGAACTGACAGAGTTTGCCTGCTCCCTGCCCCAACTCATTTCGGGAGAACTACTTGAGGTAAGTAAAGGTGTTGAGTGCAGGGTTGAACACAAACCACTTGGTGTAGTTGCATCAATAGCACCATTTAATTTCCCAAACATGGTTCCACACTGGACAATTCCCAATGCGATAGCACTAGGGAATTGCATGATATTAAAACCAAGTGAACAGGTACCGATCTCTTCAAATAGAATTGCAGAACTTCTTAAAGAAGCCGGGCTTCCTGATGGGGTATTTAATATTGTGAATGGAGACAGGGAAATAGTTGAAGCAATCTGCGACCATCCCGGCATTGAAGCAGTTTCGTTTGTTGGATCAACAAAGGTTGCAAAGATCGTTTATAAGAGGGCAACGTCGAATCTTAAAAGATGTTTAGCACTTGGAGGAGCAAAAAATCATCTTATCGTCCTTCCTGATGCCCACCCTGACATGACAGCCACCAATGTAACCGCCAGCATGAGCGGATGCGCGGGTCAGCGTTGTATGGCTGCAAGTGCAATGGTAGCAGTAGGACAAATTGACGTTATCATCGGTAAGATATGCGAGGAGGCAAAAAAGATCGTTCCCGGAAAAAACCTTGGAAGTGTTATTAGTAAGGAAGCCAAAGAGAGAATAGAACGATATATTACTGAAGCGGAAAAAGCAGGAGCAAAAGTCCTTGTTGACGGACGCAATTATAAAGTAGAAGGACATGAAAATGGTTTTTATGTTGGTCCTACTGTGATCGATTTTGTCACCCCTGAAATGGCCATTGCAAAAGAAGAAGTGTTTGGGCCTGTGCTGGCAATCATCAGGGCAAAAGACCTGGATGAAGCAATTGCCATTGAAAATTCTTCTTCTTATGGAAATGCTGCTTCTGTATTTACACAAAGCGGTGGAATGGCACGGCAGGTGATGGAACGCGCAAGTGCAGGAATGATTGGCGTAAATGTTGGCGTTCCTGTTCCGCGCGAGCCATTCTCTTTTGGCGGTTGGAATGACAGTAAATTTGGTGTTTGTGACATCACCGGAAAAAGCTCTATTGAATTCTGGACAAAGCTGAAAAAGACAACGGTGAAGTGGAATCCTGAAGGGAAGACGAATTGGATGAGCTAATAGTTACTAATTACGAATAGTTACCAATTTACTAATTACTGATTGTACGAACAACGAATCGATACGGATTGCTCGAATAACGAATCTTGACCATTTTACGAATAGCTGCCTTGGTATTTCCAATTCATACTAATAGTGAAAAATCCGTTTATAAATTCCATCCGATACTATGACAAATGACTCAATGACAAATGACGAGATTCTAAAAAACAACCTCGACTACACAATTTTTTCGTGGAGTAAACAATCAGGATTGAATCCGCTGAATATTAAATCAGCAAAGGGAGTTTATCTTTACGACAGGAACGACAAAAAGATCCTTGATTTTTCCTCTCAGCTGATGAACATGAATATCGGTCATGGGCATCCGAGGGTGAAAGAAGCGGTGATGAGGCAAATGGATGAAGTAAGTTTTGTGCATCCCGGAATGATCACAAAAGCACGTGGAGAATTAGGAAAAAAATTAGCAGAGATCACTCCCGGCTCATTAAAGAAAACCTTTTTCACCAATGCAGGAGCTGAGGCGATTGAAAATGCTGTCAAGTTTGCACGGCTTTATACCGGACGACATAAAATTGTTTCTCTATATCAAAGCTACCACGGTGCCTCTTACGGTGCGATGAGCGTGGGTGGTGATCCGAGGAAGCTTCCGCATGATTCCCAGCAGTCACCGAATTTCATTCATGTAGAGAACCCCTATTTCTACCGCTGTCCATGGAATAGTGCTACACCTGAAGCATGTACAGAAAACGCATTGGCCCACATGGAAAGAATTATCAAATATGAAGGACCAGGAAATGTTGCTGCCATATTAATGGAAGGAGAAAGTGGTTCCAGTGGATGCATCAAATATCCGGCGGGATACTGGAAGGGCGTTCGTGCAATTGCAGACAAGTACGGCATACTTCTTATCGCTGATGAAGTGATGAGCGGATTCGGCAGGACAGGAAAATGGTTCGGCGTAGATCACCACGGAGTTGTTCCTGATATCATGTGTTTTGCGAAGGGATTGACTTGTGGTTACATTCCTCTGGGCGGAATGATTGTGAAAGAAGAGCTGATCAATCATTTTAATGACAAGCCACTTCCGTTAGGACTCACCTACTCTGCCCATGCTGTTGCCTGTGCTGCTGCCGTTGAAGTATTAAAAATTTACGTAGATGAAAATCTAATTGATAATGCTTCGAAGATGGGAGCCTATATGACTTCGCAAGTTGAAAAGATGAAAGGAAAACATCCAAGCATCGGAGATTTCCGGACGACCGGATTGCTTGGATGTGTTGAACTGGTAAAAAACCGGGATACAAAGGAACCAATGGCACCATGGAATGCTTCACCATCCGAAATGGACATTATGAATAAGGTGAATGCAAAACTTGTTGAGTTAGGTCTTTTCACCTTTGTGAGATGGAACTATATTTTTACTTGTCCGCCGTTGTGCATTACAAAAGATGAAATGGATGAGGGGCTTGAAATTATTTCAAAGGCAATTGCTGTTGCAGATAATTACTGCAATTAAAACAGTTTAAATTCTAAAATAAAAAACTATTTATTTCAGTTTTCTGCCATACAGAGAATTTGCATTTTGTGCCCATTAAAAATAATGTGGTATGAAAAAAAGTAGCTTGGTTCCGGATAAAAAAATAATTGATAAAATTTATTTTATCAGGGGACAAAAAGTAATGATTGACCGAGATCTTGCATAAGAAACAATGAAAGATTCCCGAAGGACTTCATGTTTAAATTGAATAAAAAAGAGTTTCGCAACTTGAGGTCACAAATTGTGACCTCAAGTTGGGGAGGAGAAAGATATTTACCAATGGCATTTACTGAACAGGGTGTTGCCATGTTATCAAGTGTGCTGAACAGTAAGCAGGCTATCGCAGTTAACATCAGAATCATTCGGGTTTTTACAAAAATACGCGAGATAATTTCATCTAATAAGGATATACTTCTGAAACTGGAACAGCTTGAGAAAAAGGTAAACGAAAGTGACACAGATATTCAAACAATTTTCAATGTTCTGAGGCAGTTGTTGCAGGCTCCTAACCCACCCCGCAGAAGAATTGGTTTCAAACCATAAACAATAAAATTGATGACAGAAGAGAAAAAAAAATCTACGTTATACAGCGAAGACCTTGCTCCTGTCCCTCAAGAAAAGAGAACCTGGACTTCCTGGAATTATGCTGCGTTATGGATCAGTATGAGTTTATGTATTCCAACGTACATGCTTGCAAGTTCGCTCATCTCAGGAGGAATGAACTGGTGGCAGGCCATACTTACTATTTTCATAGGAAATACCGTTGTGTTGATACCTATGATATTGAACGGCCATGCGGGCGCTAAATATGGTATTCCTTTTCCTGTACTGGCCAGGGCTAGTTTTGGAGTGGTCGGGGCCAATATCCCTGCAATGTTGAGAGCAATTGTTGCATGCGGATGGTTTGGAATTCAAACCTGGATTGGAGGCTATGCACTATATCTTATGTTCAGAATCTGGATTCCTTCATTTGAAAACCTTCCTCAGATTTTCCCGTCTGCATTCGGTTTGCAAACCGGACCTGCAATTACATTTTTTCTATTTTGGTTATTGAATATGTATGTCGTCTATCTTGGTGTTGACAGCATCAGAAAACTCCTTGTATTCAAGGCATTTTTTCTTCCTGTTGCTGCACTGGCATTATTATTCTGGGCTATCTCTGCCGGTCATGGACTTGGACCTATTCTGGCACAGCCGTCAAAATTTACAACAAGTGCGGAATTCTGGAATTTCTTTTTTCCGGGATTGACTGGCATGGTCGGTTTCTGGGCGACGTTGTCACTCAACATTCCTGATTTCACACGCTATGCAAAAAGTCAGCGTGCTCAAATTACCGGACAAGCAATTGGTCTTCCCCCTTCCATGACATTATTTTCATTTATCGGGGTCGTGGTAACATCTGCGACATTTATCATTTACGGAGAAACAATATGGGATCCGCTGGTGCTCGCAGGAAAATTTGAAAGTAAATTACTGGTCAGCATTGCCATGATCGCTGTAACGATCTCTACCCTGGCAACGAACATTGCAGCCAACATTGTAAGTCCTGCTAATGATTTTGCGAATCTGTCCCCCTCAAAAATAAATTTCCGAAAGGGAGGATACATCACAGGTATCATTGGCATTTTAATTTTTCCATGGAAGCTGATAGCAGATCCGAACGGCTATATTTTTACATGGCTTATCGCTTATTCAAGTTTACTTGGACCGGTAGGAGGAATTATGATCGCTGATTATTTTTTCATCCGTAAGAAAAATTTGGTCCCTGATGACCTGTATTCCCACAGTGGGGTTTATAATTACAAGAACGGATTTAACAGAGCAGCTATCATTGCATTGCTTGCAGGAATTCTTCCGAATGTTCCCGGATTCCTGCTGACAATTCAGGTGATCTCCGGTGATACATTTCCTGAATGGATATCCCACCTTTACAATTATGCATGGTTTGTTGGCTTTGGTGTCTCGTTTTTCGTTTATTTGCTACTTATGAAAAAACACAGCCTGATATTAATGGTATTCCTGTTTCTTTTTGAGGTAGGGTATTCACAAAAAAAACTCACAGGAACAACTGGCAATAACGCTATTGATACTTTACTGATCAACAAACTTCGTTACAGGTGTATTGGTCCCTTTCGTGGTGGAAGATCGCTTGCAGTTACCGGTATCGCTGACAAAACTACCATCTACTACTTTGGAGCTGTGGGTGGCGGCATCTGGAAAACGGAAGATGGCGGCAATAGCTGGAATCCTATTTCTGATTCAGCATTTCACAGTAGTTCTGTTGGCGCAATCACTGTGGCTCCTTCTAATTCCAATATTATTTATGCCGGAACTGGTGAAGCTGAAATGCGTGGAAATATCAGTTTTGGTGATGGTATTTACAAAAGTGTTGACGCAGGCAAGTCATGGAAACACATGGGCCTCGATAACTCATATGCGATCAGCACGATAGTAATTCATCCCGGTAATCCTGATCTGGTTTATGCTTGCGCTATGGGAAATACGTTTGGACCAAATGCAGAACGCGGTCTATACCGAACCAAAGATGGCGGTGCAAACTGGGAGCGCATCCTCTTTAAAAATGACAGTACAGGATGTATCAGTGTAACGCTTGACTCTAATAACCCAAATACAATGTATGCTTCACTCTGGCAGGCATACAGGAGTAACTATTCATTAAGCAGTGGAGGCCCGGGTTGCGGATTATATAAAAGTACAGATGGCGGAAATACATGGAAAAACATTTCAACACAACCCGGTCTGCCCGTTGGCTTGTATGGTAAGATAACGTTAAGCACTTCTCCGGCACAGAATAAACGTGTTTGGGCTATGATTGAAAATGAAAACGGTGGTTTATTCAGAAGTGATGATGATGGAGAACACTGGATGCGTACAACTGATAACAGAGAATTAAGAAAACGACCATGGTATTTCAGCACCATCGTTCCCGATCCCATTAATCCCAATACTATTTATGTCCTGAATGTGGATTGGTTTAAAAGCACAGATGGTGGTCTAACATTTTCTAAAATGAGATCCATGCATGGCGATCACCATGATCTTTGGATTGATCCTAAAAATTCGCAGCGAATGATTTTGGGTGATGACGGTGGTGCAACAGTTAGCAACGATGGAGGGCAGAACTGGACCGAACTCGATATCCCAACCGCACAGTTTTATCATGTGAATCTTGACAATGATTTCCCTTACCATGTATATGGTGCGCAACAGGATAATTCAAGTATCAGGATCAGCAGTGCTTCCAATGGTTATGGTATTGGCAGAGATGAGTGGTTCGCTGTTGCCGGCGGAGAAGCAGGATATATTGTACCAGATCCAAATAACAGCGATATTACTTATGGAGGAGAATATGACGGGCAACTTAGTACCTACAATAAAAAAAATGATCAGTACAGAATGATCTCTGTCTATCCTGAGGCTTGGACAGGTTCCGGAGCTGAAAGCAAGCAGTATCGTTTCAACTGGACATTTCCGATTGCTTTATCTCCCCACAGCAGAAATACAATATATGTGGGCTCTCAATTTGTTCACCGCACTACCAATGGTGGTGAGAGCTGGGAAATAATCAGCCCTGACCTTACCCGGCATGATCCTAAAACAATGAAACCAAGCGGTGGTCCAATTACCAAAGACAATACCGGCGCAGAAGTTTATGCAGATGTTTTTGCGCTGGCTGAATCTCCTGTAAAAAAAGGAATCATTTGGGCCGGATCTGATGATGGCTATTTAAGCGTAACACTTGATGATGGAAAAAACTGGAAACGTGTAACACCTTCCGGGCTTCCCGATTTTGCATTGATTTCAATCATCGAACCATCTCATTTTGATGAAGCAACTTGTTACGTTGCGGCAACCAGACATAAATTAAATGACAGGACGCCATATTTATTTAAAACGACTGATTATGGCAAGACGTGGAAGCTTATAACGAATGGAATCACAGCCGGAGATTATACACGCGTTATCCGCGAAGACCCTTCACGCAAAGGTTTGCTGTTTGCCGGAACGGAAACCGGAGTCTATATTTCTCTTGATGATGGCGGTCACTGGCAGTCATTCAGGCAAAATCTTCCTGTAACTCCTGTCCATGACATTCAGATTCAAAACCGTGAACACGACCTGGTGCTTGCCACTCATGGACGATCGTTCTGGATCATGGACGACATTACACCTTTATATAATTTGCAGGATGCAGCTAACTCGGAAACAGGATTTTTGTTTTCACCAAGAAAAACAGTTCGGGCTCACAATGGATCTTATTATGACCCCAACATGCAGGAAGGAGAAAATGCTCCAGGCGGATTGCTTTTGCGGTATTATTTAAAACACAAACCGGATTCAGAATGTACACTCACTTTTTTCACATCATCCGGTGATTCAATAATAACGTATTCTAATATAAAAGATAATAAAAATGAGCCAATAAAAATTTCTAAAGAGTTCTATCAGGATATAAAAATGGTTCGGCCGGGAATATTGGCTGCTGATTCAGGAATGAATTCGTTTGTATGGGATTTAAGATACCCGGATGCAACTGCTATAAAAACAGGCAATAAGGCATTTATCAATGGTTCACTGGCAGGGCCTAAAATTCCTCCCGGAAACTATACAGCAAAACTGGCAGTCAATGGAAAAGTGATATCCAGTCAGGGTTTTGAAATCCTGAAAGACCCAAGGATCAATTTTTCTGATGAGGATTTAAAGAAGCAATTTACGCTCGCAAAGAAAATTACAGATAAAATATCTGAAACACACAATGCAATAAATACCATTCGGAGCATAACAAAAGGTGTTAACGACTTTTCAGCATCAATAAAGGATAGCGCTGTTGTAAAAAAGTACAGAAGCGCCACCACCCCACTACTTGATTCCCTTAAAAAAGTTGAGGAGGAATTAACACAGCCGAAAGCTGTCACAGATTATGACCTTTTTAACTTTCCGACAAAACTGAATGACAAGCTTGCTGGTATCAAAGATGCTGTACTTAATGCAGATGCTACTCCAACTTCACAAATGTATCTCGTGTATGATGATCTGGAAAAGCGCGTGAATGTTCAATTAGAAAAACTTAAAGCAATCACTTCAACGTTACTGCCTCCGGTAAATAAAATGGCTGAAGATGAAAAATTGTATTTGATCAAATAAGGGACAGCATCATGATAGATGAATTTATGGAGGCTGCAATCGGAGAAGCCCGTCAGGGATTATCGGAAGGCGGAATTCCGATAGGATCCGTTCTTGTCCGTGATGGTAAAATAATCGGCCGCGGTCACAACAAACGCGTGCAGGACGGCGACCCGATAACGCATGCGGAAATCGATTGCCTGCGCAATGCCGGCCGTGTAGGAAACTATAAAAACGCTGTCCTCTACTCTACCCTGATGCCCTGTTATTTATGCGCAGGTGCAGTTGTACAATTTGGTATTAAAAAAGTTTATGCCGGAGAGAGCGAAACATTTTCCGGAGCAAAAGAATTTATGGAATCACACGGGGTTGAAGTGATCAATCTTGAATCAGACGAATGTAAAGAAATGATGCGGAAGTTTATTACAGAACGACCGGAGTTGTGGAATGAGGATATCGGAGAGCTTTAAGCAATTCTATGAAATTAGACTATTCAAAACGCTAGTTTGCTTTAATAATTTTTCGAACAGCTGTTTTCTCTTGTGATTTAATCTCCAGCAAGAAAACACCATTGAC
>JAPLDB010000231.1 GCA_026391975.1 Bacteroidota bacterium
GTCTTTATAGCTTGCAAAACAGCAGAGCCTTCTTTAATTTAGACGGGTCAATTTGCCGCGGAATAGGCGGGTCACTTTGCCGCGGAATGGGTGGACCTCTTTAGCGCGGAATCAGTGGATCACTTTGCGCGGAAACTCCAACTGCCCAGCCACCGCCCATTAGATTTCCATAATAAAAGCTGGCACTACCACTAGCGTCCTGCAGAATATTTCTAATTAGCGGGGGTGTAATCCAAATCGTATTTGCGGCACTGACTCCGACTCTGTTTGAATAAGGATAAGGGATTGTCAAATCGCTCCGGATAAAATTGTGATCAAAATAAAGATCACTCCCACCGCAATAGCTAACATCATAAGGAGTATTCGCTGCCTCACAAATTGGACCTTGACTATTTTGACGATCATAAAAGTAACAGTCAGCAGGACCGTTTCCTGGATGAGGAAAAATATAATTCGCTGCATGCGAATGAACACCATTTAAAATTGAACAGTCATTAATGGTAATGGATCCATTCGCCGTATTCCAATCAATAGACTCTTTACACTCATCCAATATTACATTGTGTATGTGAAAAGTTGCCTCTGAAGTTTCTTTAATATAAATACCGTATCCGATTCCGGGATTAAAGCTGAATGGGTCAGCATTTAACGCCCCACCAATATGATGTATATAACAATCGCTTATTTCAACTTCAGATGTTCCTGATTCAGGCCATATTCCCGCATAAGTAAAGTCGGAAATTTCGCATTGGGTAATATTGAAAAACTCAGAATGCCCAGTCTGAGCTGAATGATTAAGATAAATTCCGCCTCCAAGCAGGTGAACGTGATCAAGCAGGTCATTTGATCGTATAATATCTCCATCATTATCGTCCTGCCAGTCAGGAAGCGCACCTTGTAGTTTTAATCCTTTAACTGTAGTATGATAACTGGATGTGCCAGGCTCCAGTTGCAGAATAAACATGTTGCGTTTATTCCCATCACAATATGGATCACCACCAGGACATGTGTGTGAATTAATGAAACGTGGTCGATTAAAAGATGTAATCATAGAACTGCCACCAGGAACTGCTGAAATGTTATAGTTGCCCTCAAGTGTAACTCCATTTGGAATAACAAGCGGTAGCAGAAAACCATCAGCCAAGAGCACATCGAGATTCAGAATAAGATTGTTGTCAATAGTAACATGATCTCCGGGAAGCATATTCAAAAGTGGATCGGGAGGCATATACGGCCGCACTCCCAGCAGCATGTAATAATAACCAAGAGGACCTTGCGATACGCCGGGAGTTGATCCTCCGACTAGTTGATGTTCAGTAGAAATTTGTTGGTTGTTTGCTAACAGTTTTTGTTCTTGACAAATAAGTAACGCAAGGAAGATAACCTTAGAAAGTAAATGAGACTTTTTCATGGCAATGTGTTGGTTGGTTTTGAAAGAAAAATAATCTGCACAGAGATAATAAAAATTTCTGATTTCTAACTCTTGAAATTGATTTTTTTATCGTAAAAATTACTTATAGAACCATTGGCAAACAACTTCGGAAGCCCTATCTTTTTTTGCTTTCCTACTCGATTTAACATGTCAACATGCTACGCGCAGTGCAGAGAGGAAATAAAGCGTAGCTCCATGCACGTATTGCACACTAAGAGAGCACATGCATCAGAGACTGGTAAACTAATGCATCGAGTGACTCTATAACTAAATAAAAGCAGGCAGCTACCCTGCTTTAAAAGTTAATTTATCTTCGGTTCAGGTGTTCTGCCATCACCGACTTAAATCTGTCTTGAAGTATATCCCGATAACTTCTCCTAGCATCAAGAAATTTCAAACCTTCCTGCGCTGTACGCAGATGAGGAAAAAATTATTTAGAACCTATTGCCTATCTTTTTAGAACCTGACCATAAAAATCATCTATTTTTCATGTAAATCATATAACCTCAAAGTACAGGACATTTTAATATTCAGTGTAGCACGTGATTTTGTACGGGGACAAGGCATGAATATTATTCAACCAAGTCAGAAAAGATGTCCACCTGTGAGCGCTATGTGTATTTTATTTTATGGAGTTTCTTTTACCGGAATCAGTTAAAAGTTCTTACCAGTTATAATATTTGCTATTCCACGTATTACATGAAAAATTTTTGCTGAAGGAAATGCCGAGCCATAGTACAATGCCACTGCTCATAATAAAGAAATGGACGATCAGCCACAGTCTCAGAAAAACTTCACTCTCAAAATTCAAGACATTCATCCATTGCACCG
Source organism: Bacteroidota bacterium (assembly GCA_026391975.1). Taxonomy (GTDB): domain Bacteria; phylum Bacteroidota; class Bacteroidia; order AKYH767-A; family 2013-40CM-41-45; genus JAPLDB01. Next base: position 2,264 of record JAPLDB010000231.1, read on the forward strand.
GGATGATCATCGAAAACGGCACAAAAGGCACGGCGCGTGAGAAAAAATATGATGGGGTTTTGAAGCGGACAGAAAAGGTATTTCTTATACCAAGCCAGATTAGTACCCCATTTATGCAACAGGAAATATGAATCATCACTCAGTTGCGCAAACAGCAAAGGATCTTTGTTCACGTTCTGCAACTCGAAAGCATGATCGGGAGCAATGATCTTAAAACCGGAAATTTCTACGCCGTATTTCTTTTCAAACTCTTTTATTTTCATTAGTGCTTCGTAAGGAAACTCAGCTTTAAAATAAGATGATTTGAGAAAACGAAGTCGGTAACGGATGCAGGTATTCTTGATTTCACCGAGGGAAAAAACACATTTAAGATCCTGCTCATCAAAGCGCAACAATAAATCCTTCTCAGGATTTTCATCTTTCAGCCGCTGACGAATTCTATCATCCTTTTGGTTTACTTCTTCAAGCAGCTCGTGTACATGATTGATGAGCTTCTGCTGCCTCATCCGTTCATGAATGAGTTCTTGTTTGATGTTAAGGGGAGAAAAAATCATTCTTTGGGGTTTGCTATTACAAATATAATCAAAATAACTCCTTCGAATAACGAAACTTTTATGAATATTCTAAATGCTAATTTAGTAAGAATCACCTGTATGCTGTTAACTTTTTACTGCCTACTCTTTTACTACATTTGCGCCTGCCTGCCGGGAGCAGGCCTCAAAAAAATATCCATGTCAGAATATAAATTCGGAACCAATGCCATCCATGCAGGACAGGAGCCAGATCCTACAACAGGAGCCATCATGACTCCCATTTACCAGACTTCTACCTACGTGCAGGCCAGTCCGGGTGTACATCAGGGATATGCCTATGCGCGAGGAAAGAACCCAACCAGGGTAGCGCTCGAAAAATGTATTGCTTCACTTGAATATGCAAAGCATGGCCTTTGTTTCAGCAGCGGCATGGGGGCATCGGATGCAATCATTAAGCTATTGCGTCCCGGCGACGAAGTGATTGCCACCGATGATCTGTATGGCGGTTCTTACAGGATGTTTACAAAAGTATTTGCGCACTTCGGCATCGTATTTCATTTTGTGGATATGCATGATGAAGCTGCTGTACGCAAACACATCAGTGCGAAAACAAAAATGCTCTGGATTGAAACACCAACCAACCCGATGATGAAGATCATCGATATTGCTGCATATGCAAAACTTGCAAAGGAAAAAAACCTGTTGCTTGTGGTTGACAATACTTTTGCATCGCCTTACTTACAGAATCCATTGAACCTTGGTGCAGACATAGTCATGCATTCTGCAACAAAATACCTCGGCGGACACAGTGATGTGATCATGGGATGTCTTTGTACGAATGACGACAAACTAAACGAGCAACTTGCATTTATTGCAAATTCCTGCGGAGCAGTTCCCGGGCCGATGGACAGCTTTTTGGTGTTGCGCGGATTGAAGACACTTCATGTACGGATGGAGCGCCACTGCTCAAATGGTGCAGCCATTGCTAACTTCTTGAAATCACATCCCAAAGTAGAGAAAGTTTACTGGCCCGGATTCCCTGACCATCCCAATCATGCCGTTGCAAAAAAGCAAATGAAGGATTTTGGCGGGATGATATCTTTCTCGATGAAGAACGATACAATTGAAGAAACCAGGCGGGTGATGGAAGGAACAAAGGTATTTTCACTTGCAGAGTCCTTGGGTGGCGTAGAATCGCTCATCAATCTCCCATCGGTAATGACCCATGCTTCTGTACCGAAAGAAGAAAGAGAGCGTATCGGGATAACGGATTCATTGATCCGCCTCAGTGTGGGAATAGAAGATATCGAGGATTTAATTGAAGATCTAAGGCAGGCCATTGGTTAATGTCAGCCTATTGTCATTCATCAAATACAAGGTTTTTTTTTCAAAAAAATATGCTTATATTTGCTTTAATTATAATATAACTCAAACAACCGGAGGGAAGACCATTTGCTAAAATTTTCAGGATTGAAAAAATCATTACGTTTGCTCTCCATAAATTAAATTTTAATAATAATGAAGAAAATTTACGCGATAGCTATTGCTATGTGCTTTGTCATTTTGAATGCTGCCTCTGCGCAGGAACGCAAACACTGTTACACTGATGAAGTTTACCGGGAGATGATTGTTGAACATCCGGAAATGATTCAAGAACAAAAACAACTGGAACAATTTACACAGGATTATGCACGTCAGCATGCAAATGCCCGCCAGAGTTCTACTGTTCTGATCATTCCAATCGTTTTTCACATCATACACAATTTTGGTTCTGAGAACATCAGCGATGCACAGATACATGATGCTGTTGCTATTCTGAACCGCGACTACAGAAAACTCAATGCTGATACATCAGTTATCATTCCTGCGTTTCAGGGTATGGCAACGGACATTGAAATTGAATTCCGACTGGCAAACATTGACCCTAATGGCAACTGTACAAATGGAATTGACCGCGTAGCTTCATACCGTACGCATAATGCAAGTGATCTTTCAAAATTGAATCCATGGCCGAATAACAGTTACCTGAACATCTGGACAGTTGCCGACTTCTATGCTTTGAAAGAGGGAGCTGCGGCTTATGCATATTACCCCAGCAACTCAGTTTCTGATGCTGTAGATGGAGTAATAGCTCTTTCAACTTATGTTGGCAGTATTGGTACCAGCAGTGTTAATAACTCACGTACATTGACGCATGAGATCGGGCACTTCTTCAACTTACAGCACCCATGGGGTAATAATAATTCTGCCGGTGTTGCATGCGGAGATGATGGGGTAAGCGACACCCCTATTACAAAGGGTTGGCTATTTTGCCCTAACAACAACTATGATGTTTGCACGAATGGCGTTGATGAAAATTTCCAAAACTATATGGATTATTCATATTGCGATGTAATGTTTACTCCGGGCCAAAAAACAAGAATGCGTGCTGCATTGAATTCATCTGTTCAGAACAGAAATAACCTATGGACAAGCGGCAACCTTGTTGCTACTGGAACAAGCGGTACATCATTACAGGCATGTGCTCCGGTTGCAGATTTTTCTCCAGAAGTCATCCGTATCTGTGCCGGTGATTCAACCCGTTTCCTATCCGGAGTTGACAACGCAGACACGCTTACCTATGCATGGAGTTTTCCTTCAGGAACACCTTCTACATCTACATTGGCCAATCCATATGTTTCTTATTCTACTCCGGGAACTTATTCTGCAACCTTGACGGTTACAAGTCCGGGTGGATCAAATGGTGTGACAAAAACAAATGTGATTACTGTATTGGGCTCCCCATCGCTAACCCCTATCTACACTGATGATTTTGAAAATGCAGCTACATTCCCTGGCGGCGGTTACGTTGACAACCCGGATAACAGTTCACTTTATAAATGGAACCGTGTTTCAGGAATCGTAGGGTCTTCCGGCGTTGCAGCGATCAAGATGCGCAATTCTGGAACCAATGCTTTGGGGCAGTTTGATTCGTGGATTACTGACCCGTTTGATTTAACTGACTATACCCAATGTTACCTGAAATATAAACTGGCATATTCAAGATACAATACTGCAAAAGCAGAAACACTAAAGGTTTATTATTCCACTAATTGCGGAAAGACATGGAACTTACGTCTGACCAAATCGGGAGCATCACTTGCAACCACAACAAGCGCTATCAGTAATTTCTCTCCTTCTTCATCTGCACAATGGAGGCAGGAAACTGTAACCCTGGGTGCTGGAAGCGGCAAACCAAATGTTCGTTTTAAATTCGAATTCGAATCGGGAGGAACAGATGCATCTCCTTATGGTGACAATAACGTCTACATAGACGACCTTGAGATCACAGGAACATACGTTGGAATCGATGAGATCAACCGACAACAACTTGCATTTACTGTATCCCCCAATCCGACATCGGGAGATGCCCGCATAAGCTTCAATAATCCTGACAATGCAGGAGTGGAAGTCCATATCCTGAATATGATGGGGCAGAATGTAATGACGGTGAATAGGGATGAATTACCTTCAGGAAACTATGAATTTTCCATCAGCACTTCGCCGCTTGCAAAAGGCATTTATTTTGTTCAGCTCAAAGCAGGTGCAGTAACAGATTCTCAAAAATTAATTGTTCAATAATATAAACTCCATATACAGAAAACCATCTCACCACCGGCGGGATGGTTTTTTGTTTTACTGATTGATATGAAAAAAATTCTCGTATTTCTTTTCCTGATTTTATCTGTTGGATTGTCAGCACAGGATGAAAAACACTGCTATACAACTGAAATCTACAATCAGCTTATCCAGGAGCATCCTGAAGTGCTGCAGGTACAATCTGCTTTGGAAGTTTTTACTGCACAATACTCTGCTCAACATTCAAGTGAAAAAAGAAGCGGAACTGTACTTATCATTCCGATCGTCTTCCACATCATACATAACTATGGTGCAGAAAATATTTCAGAAGCACAGGTGTACGATCAGGTAAGGATTCTGAATGAGGATTTCAGGAAGCTGAGCTATGATACAGCATCGATTGTTTCTGTTTTCAAGCCAATTGCTTCGGATTGTGAAATTGAATTCCGCCTGGCTAACATCGATCCGAATGGGAATTGCACCAATGGCATTGATCGCATTCAGTCGACACTTACGTATAATGCAGATGACAATTCCAAACTCAATCCCTGGCCATCAAACCAATACCTTAATATCTGGGTGGTTTCAGACCTGGGTAATTCAGGTGCTGCAGCATATGCATATTATCCGGGGACAGCTCCGGCAGGAAAAGACGGTGTCATTTCAATACATGGTTACATTGGAAGTATTGGCACGGGTTCCCTCGGCCGATCCCGGGTGCTGACACATGAAATCGGGCATTGCCTGAACCTTGCACATGTGTGGGGCAGTACAAACAATCCCGGTGTTGCATGCGGAGATGATGGCGTGAACGACACTCCTATCACCAAAGGCTGGGTTGCCTGCAATTTGAATGGCTCATTATGCAATCCTCCTTCTCTGGAAAATGTTCAGAACTATATGGAGTATTCCTACTGCTGCAATATGTTCACCGAAGGACAAAAAAACAGGATGCGTGCAGCGCTGAACTCAACTGCGGGAGACAGAAACAATCTTTGGCAACAGGCGAACCTCATTGCAACAGGTACAAATGGAACCACGGCATCCCTTTGTGCTCCTGTTTCTGATTTCTCTGTAAACAGGGTATTCCTTTGTGAGGGCGATACATTGCAATACCGTGATTTGTCATGGCAAGGACAGCCGGCGACATGGAGTTGGACTTTCCCCGGCGGTACTCCATCATCTTCAACCGATTCTATTCCATCAGTAGCCTACAATACTCCGGGGATATATGATGCAACTCTTACCGTTTCAAATGCCACGGGTAATGATACAAAAACAAGAACTTCATACATCACAGTTGTTGGTTCCGGATCACAACCTGCTCCATTTTCAGAAGGATTTGAAAACAGTTTCCCGGGAACAAATGCTGCTGTTTTAAATTATGACAATGGAAATACCTGGCAACAGGTAAACAATGCAGCAGCAACAGGAACACATTCTATCAAGATCAATAATTTCAGTTCCAATTCAGACGGAGCGATCGATGAATACATTACTTCACCAATCGATTTTACAGGACTTGAAGCAAGTACCCTTTCATTCAAGGTTGCCTATTCACAGCGGACTGATACATCCCGTCATGACGGGCTGAAGGTATATTATTCCTTAAACTGTGGCGAAACATGGGTGCTTCGCTACACCAAATCAGGAGCATCGCTTGCAACCGTAGCACCACACTCATCTGCTTATACGCCATCCGGCGCAGGCGACTGGCGACAGGATGCAGTCAGCGTAGCGATTTTGGGAGGCAAGCCGAATGTAAGGCTGAAATTCCAGGCCATCAGTGCCCGTGGAAATAACCTTTACTTAGATGATATAAACTTGTTTGGAAGCCCAGTAGGTATTGAAGAAAATAACGGAGCACTTGCTTCCTTTGATATCTCACCCGTACCGGCAACATCTCAGCTTAACATCAATTTTGAACTTCAGAAACTGGCCCATGTTTCAATGGATATTTATGACCTGCCGGGAAAGAAAGTCATGACGGTTGCGAATGAAATTTTCCATTCCGGCATGCAGGACATTCATGTTGCCAATCAATTGCCCGATGGAATTTATTTTCTGAGGGTGAATGCTGATGACGCAATCATGACCAAGAAATTTGTTGTGATGAGGTGATTTTATTCCAGCTGATGGCGCGGGATTTCGGGGATTATTTGTGCGGAATCTCCAGCCAATTATGCGCCTTTTTATCTCCGGTAATCATTATATGAGTTATAAACAGCACCTTAATTTACCTTTTTTATTTTAAGGATTCGTGTACATTTGCTGAGGTGAAAAAAATCTCAATTCCGGCTCTCATTTTCATATTCCTGACGCTTCTGTTTCCCGTCATTTCAGATGCTCAATCCAACCCTAACGGTGTTTCTCCCATCCGGAATGCTTTTACTTTCAATTTAGGGCAGTACCTGGTGAATGAAATCAATCTTGGCTATGAACATATTTTTAAGGAAA
>JAPLDB010000186.1 GCA_026391975.1 Bacteroidota bacterium
ACATTCCTTAAATGCAAATGATAGAATAAATGATGTGCGTGACTGGAAGAAGGGGCTTGATGAAAACCAGATTGGGAAATATAAAAACTGGAGTAATGTGAAATCGGGTAAAATCCGGATAAAGGATCGTGCCTGGATTGGTTTCAATTCGGTTATTCTGAAAGGTGTAACTATAGGAGAAGGGGCCATTGTTGGGGCCGGTAGTATTGTTACGTCTGATGTACCTGATTATTCTATTGTAGCAGGGAATCCGGCCAAGGTGATAAAAACAATGGAATAATGACCTGGGAGGAAACCATTCTATTTATTAGGGAGCAGCCTGAGTACAAGGATCTTGTAGCACTGTCTTATCTTGGAAAGGACCTGAAATCAAATGTTGAACGATTCAAGGCATCGAAGGAATTTGAAGAAACGGTTAAGATCATCAAAGATTTTGCGCCCAATGCAACAAGCATTCTGGATATTGGTGCCGGGAATGGAATCAGCTCAGTTTCATTCGCGCTTTCCGGATTTGAAGTAACGGTTATCGAGCCTGATACAAGTGTAACTGTCGGCTGCGGGGCGATTGAAATATTAAAAAAAGATATAGGATTAAGCAATCTATCCATCATCAATTCATACGGCGAAAAATTACCCTTTGGGAATGGTTTGTTTGATATAGTCTATGCAAGGCAGGCCATGCATCATGCGGCGCACCTTGGCACATTTATTAATGAAGCCGGCAGGGTATTGAAGCCCGGCGGGCTGTTGTTAACCGTTAGAGATCATGTTATTTTTGGAGATGAGGATAGGAAAGAATTTCTCGAGACACATCCACTCCAGAAGTTTTATGGAGGAGAGAATGCGTTTACGCCAAAACAATATTTATCAGCAATCATGAATGCAGGGCTTGTTGTCAAGAAACATTTGAAATATTACGATTCGATAATTAATTATTTCCCGGTCACGGCCTCTGAGGTCAATAATACAGCTAAATTGATGAAGGAAAACTTCAGACAATCAATGCAAAAAAGATTTGGTTCATGGGTGGTTAATTTCCCATTTTTGCAGTTGTTTGAATTGATTTCCCGGATAAAAAACGGGGAGTGGACTGATGAACGAAGAATACCCGGAAGAATGAACAGCTTCATCGCACTAAAAGGCACTTTGTGAAAATAATCGTACTTGGTTCGAATGGCTTTATCGGGAGTAATGCGCTGCGCTACTTTCGAAAAAAATTTCCCGGAACCATGGGGTGCGATGTTATTGCCCCAGTTGAATATGATGAGAACTTTTTATTACTTGACAGGAAGTCCCCACAGTTCGACAAAATCTTTCTACAGCATACTTTTGACGTTTGCATTAATGCTTCCGGCTCGGGCAGTGTTCAATATTCGATCGAACATCCAGATGAGGATTATCGCCTTAATGCCAGACATGTTTTTGAAATATTAAGCGGAATCGCGAAGTTCAATTCTCAATGCCGGTTTTTGACTTTTTCCAGTGCTGCTGTATATGGAAACCCTGAAACGAATCCTGTGTCTGAGAAGTCCAAAACCAAACCATTGTCACCTTATGGATTTCATAAACTGATCAGTGAACAAATTTGTGCGGAGTTTTATCATCTGAATAAAATACTGACATGCTCGATGCGGGTATTTTCAGCTTATGGTGAGGGATTGCACAAGCAACTTTTCTGGGATATTTTTCAGAAAGCAAAGCAAAATGAAATTGTATCCCTTTTTGGCACAGGAGAGGAAACAAGAGACTTCATATACATAGACGATATAATAAGCGCTGTTGATTGCATTATTGCAAAGAGTTCGTTTGAAGCAGATATCGTTAATGTTGCAAGTGGGTCGAGTACTTCTATCAAAGAAGCCGCGGTTGCATTTCTTGAATCGCTCGGAATGAAAAATGAAATTCATTTCACCAATATTGTAAAACAAGGAGACCCTGTAGGCTGGATTTCCGATATCAGTAAACTGAATGGATATGGTTTTACTCCAGCGGTAAATTTAAGATCAGGTTTGTCTCACTATAAGGAATGGCTCAAATTAATTTAGTTTTTATGCATGGGAATGCCTGGATATATGATAAATGTACCTGTATTGTATTTAGTTTTTAATCGCCCGGATCATACGAGGCAATCTTTTGAGGCGTTGCGGAAAATGAAGCCCATGTATTTATATATTGGTGCAGATGGCCCACGGGAGGAAAATAAAAGTGATGAAATAAATTGTGCTGAAGTTAGAGATATTGTTTCCAGGATTGACTGGGAGTGCAATCCCCAATACCACTTCAACGAAAAAAATCTCGGAACAAAGCTTGCAGTAAGCAATGCCATCAACTGGTTTTTTAGTAATGTAGAAGAGGGGGTTATCATGGAAGACGATTGTGTACCGGAGCCAACATTTTATTCTTATGCTGCGCAAATGCTTTCCCGATACAGAGATGATGAAAGAGTCATGCATATCAACGGAACAAACTTTCTGAAAGGAGCAAAGATTGTTAAGGACAGTTCATATTATTTTTCAAATTTTTGCCACGTATGGGGTTGGGCCACCTGGCGTAGGGCATGGCAACGATATGATGTATCAATGAAGGACTTTCAAGTCATTAACAAGGAGGAACTGCGGTCATCAATTTCAGCAGACCCGGCTGTAAGTGATTATTGGTACGGATGTCTTGATGCGGTTTACCGTGGAAAAATTGACACCTGGGATTACCAGTGGTATTATGCTTTCTGGAAAAATCATGGGTATGCAATAACCCCATCAATGAATATGGTAAGCAATATAGGCTTTGATGAAGCGGGTACAAGGACGGTATCAAGGCATAACAGGTTCAGCAGAATGAAGCAATTCCCGATGAAAAATATATTTCATCCGGAGTTAATGAATAAAAATCTGGCTGCGGACAAATACGCAAGTGCTCAAAAATTTAAAGAGTTAACTCCATCGTTAATAGAAAAAGGGCGATACAAATG
>JAPLDB010000202.1 GCA_026391975.1 Bacteroidota bacterium
GAATATTTCAAGGTGGTAAGGATAACATTTATATATTTGAAAATCGATTAAATTACTTTTTCAAATAATGTACAAGACTCTTTTTCAAATAAAGATGATTCCCGTGCTTTGTTCATTGGTATTTCTCTGCCTGTCAATTTTTTATGATAATAAATCTTATGGTCAGAGCCCTTTAAAGCCTATATGGAATTATCGCTATGGAGGTGCCGATGCTGACGGAACAACAAGTTTTATTCATGCAAGAGATGGCGGTTATGTAATGGCCGGGTATTCTACTTCGGGCGCTACAGGAGATAAGACTCAGCCTTCACAGGGTAGTTTTGATTATTGGGTAGTCAAAACTGATTCTGCTGGCTTCATGCAATTTAATTTTCGCTTTGGAGGATTGAATGAGGACCTTCTTACCTCAATCATGCAAACAGCGGATGGCGGTTATTTGTTAGGCGGGTATTCTGCTTCCGGAATCACAGGCGACAAGACTGAAAATTCCCGCGGTATTTATGACTACTGGATCCTTAAAACAGATTCTTCCGGAAATAAGATCTGGGATAAAAGATTCGGAGGAAATGACTATGATCAATTATATGAAGTATTGCCTGCAGCCGGTGGAGGTTTTTTACTTGGAGGTTGGTCGGCCTCCGGCGTATCCGGAGATGTTACTGACAGTTCCAGGGGAGACAAGGATTATTGGGTTGTAAGGATCGACTCAGCGGGCAATAAGCTTTGGGACAAAAAATATGGAGGGAGCGCAGATGATATTTTTTCTTGTATGGTTGCCTCAAATGATGGAGGGTATTTATTATGTGGCACTACTGTTTCCGATAGTAGCGGAGACAAAACCCAGAATTCCAGGGGCAGCAATGATTATTGGATTGTTAGAATTGATACGGCCGGCAACAAGATATGGGACAAGCGTTTCGGCGGTAGCAACATTGATTATCCTACTGATATAAAGCCAACATATGATGGAAATTATATAATCGGCGGCTGGTCGGACTCGCCAATGGATGGCGACAGGAGCGACAGTACAAATGGTGGACAGGACTTCTGGATCGTAAAAATTGATTCGTCAGGAAATAAAATTTGGGACAAGGATTTCGGAGGAAATGCAATTGAAGATGATTTCGGAAATTTGTTTCAGACACTGGACTCTGGCATTATGATTACCGGAACCTCTTATTCAAACATAAGCGGAGAAAAAACGGAAAATAATTTAGGCATTGAACAAGGGTGGTTAATTAAAACTGATTCACTGGGGAACCAGCTTTGGGACAAAACCATTTTTACCCTTGGTCATGATGAATCTGCGCTCAGCATTCAATCTTCTGACGGATGCTATGAAATAGCCGTCCCTACTCAGGGCGGAATAGGTGGATACAAAAGCCAGGATGCAAGAGGGTTCAATGATTACTGGATCATAAAGCTTTGTGATAGTACATTGTTGCCAACAGCAAATTTTATTGCAACTGATGTTATGATTTGCCCGGGAACCTGTACTGATTTTCTTAACTTTTCAGTCAATGCCATCTCTTACCAGTGGAGTTTTCCGGGAGGTGTTCCTTCTTCCAGCACAGACTCAATTCCTCCATCGATTTGTTATGCTAGTCCGGGAACCTATGATGCTACACTTATTACCGGCAATTATTTTTCATATGATACTTTGGAGTTGCAAAATTTTGTCACAGTATTCCCTCAAACAGCTCCCCAGAGCATCACGCAGGTAAATGACACACTTTATTCTAACCAGGGCTTCGTTAGTTATCAATGGTATTTTAATGGGAGCGTTATCAACGGTGCATCCAACTACTATTATTTTGCCCAGACAAATGGGGATTACAATGTTGTTTGCAGCGACAGCAATGGTTGTGAACTTGAAGCAGTAATATTCAATGTACTTACAGAGGTCAGGAATCTGTCAATCTACCCGGATATTCAGATATTCCCTAATCCTGTTTCAGAAACACTTCATGTAGAATTGCCTTCTTCACTTATTAATTCAGGATCTGTAGCTGTCCGGATTGTGATCTTCGACATAAAGGGAAATAAAGTCTTAGTTGATGAACAGGAAGTTTTCTCCCAACCTTCCGTTAAAAATCAAACTGAGATGATTATTGATGTTAGAATGCTTGCAGATGGAATGTATTGGCTTCAGACATTCATAGGTGATATGTTTCTGTTTTTATTAGATCATTTTATTGTCCTGAACACCTAACTTTGCCGCATGTACCGCAACACGAAACACTGGATCAAAACACTTGAAGATGCCGGAGAACTTGTCCGCATTCAGGAATATGTAAATCCCCAACTTGAAATTTCGGAGATCACCGACCGCATTTCGAAGCATGACGGTCCGGCTTTGCTCTTTGAAAATACAGGAACAGCGTTTCCTTTACTTATTAATTCAATGGGTTCGGAGAAAAGGATGGCCATGGCATTGGGAGTTGACAAACTTGATGACATCGGCAAACAAATAGAGCAATTGTTTCATCAGCTGGCAGGTCCTAAAGAATCCGTGCTTGATAAACTGAAGATGTTGCCAACACTGAAATCAATCGGTTCCTGGATGCCAAAAATTATTTCAGGCAGAGGTGAATGCCAGCAGGTGGTAATGGCAAGTCCTGACATTACAAAATTTCCTGTCCTGAAGTGCTGGCCGGAAGATGGCGGACCGTTTCTCACCCTTCCGATCATTCATACCAAAGATCCGCTTACCGGTATACGCAACGTTGGATTGTACAGGATGCAGGTATTTTCACCTGACATGACTGCGATGCACTGGCACAGGCACAAAGTGAGTGCAAGGCATTTTAATGAATTTAAAAAGATGGGAAAGAGAATGCCGGTTGCCGTTGCGCTTGGCGGTGATCCTGCATACACTTATTGTGCAACTGCTCCGCTTCCTGATGGTGTAGACGAGTACATGCTGGCTGGTTTTATAAGGAAAAAAAGAGTGGAAATGGTTCAGTGCCTTACACTCACAAAGGAAGTTTACGGACAAGATGTACAAGTACCTGCAGATGCCGACATCATAATTGAAGGATACATTGATCCTGCTGAAGACTTTATTCTTGAAGGACCTTTTGGTGACCACACAGGATACTATTCACTGGCTGATTTTTACCCGCGTTTTCATATTACCTGCATTACACACAGGAAAGATGCTGTATATCCGGCTACCATTGTCGGAATTCCGCCTCAGGAAGATGCATGGCTGGGGAAGGCAACAGAGCGGATTTTTTTAATGCCGATCAAAATGACAACTGTTCCAGAAATCATTGATATGAATCTCCCAGTCGAGGGTGTTTTTCATAACCTGGTAATTGTAAAGATCAAAAAAGATTATCCCGGTCAGGCCATCAAAGTAATGCATTCCCTGTGGGGCGCAGGCCAAATGATGTTTACAAAGATGATGGTCGTGGTAGACGGAGATGTAAATATTCATAACCCAATGGAAGTAGCTGAATATGTATCAAGGAATTTCAATGCTACTACCGATATCATATTTACGCAGGGACCTGTTGACGTACTGGATCATTCATGCTCAGTGATGGCCTTTGGCGGTAAAATTGGAATTGATGGCACCAGGAAAATGCCGGAAGAAGAAAGTCAGCTCACAAAAGTCAACGATCGAGAATCATTACCTGATAGTTGGATGATTTCCAAAAGTGAAATTTTAAAACAGTTTCCTGAAATTAAGGATATCAATTAAAAAAAAAAAAAAAAAGGGGTGTCGCTTGTTTTTATTGGCAT
>JAPLDB010000106.1 GCA_026391975.1 Bacteroidota bacterium
CCTTTCTGCCATTCCACATATTCCGAAATGGGATCACAACATGTTCACAATTTTCGAAAGGGATATCAGCCTAGGTAGTCCGGAGAACAGGGAATTTCTTAATACATATGTTCATCCGGCAGATAAAGATTTTGTCAGGGCAATGATCAAAAATTACATCCCGGGAACAACAACAGATGATTTTTATTATCGCGCTATTACTCCTTCAGGTAAATTAAAATATTTACGTGCATTGGTAACAAGTGAAAATGACCTTGAAGGAAAGCCCAACAAAGTATTGGGATTTATCCAGGACATCACCGCTTTAAGGGAAGGCGAAGTAGAACTCAAATCAAGCGAAGAAAAATTTCAATATTTATTTAATAATTCACCGGATGCCATATATATCGAAGATCTTGACGGGAACATTCTTGAAGCAAATGAGCAAGCTTGCCTAACACAGGAGATGAAAAAAGAAGAATTGATTGGAAAAAATATCCTTGACCTTGCACCGGCTACTATTGCTGAAGAAATAAAAAAGAAATTCCAGTCCATGGCTAAAGGAGATATTAACTTGCTTCACAGTTACAGCTGGAATAAAAGCGGCAAGAAAATCCCAATTCAGATCAAACAAAACCAGATTACATATAACATGAAGCCTGCGCTATTACTTCATGTCAGGAAGCTGGAAAACTGATATTGCTATCTGGCATTGAAATTCCCTGGGCCTAAGAATAGCTTTTCAGCAACCTGACCTTGTTCATCACTGAACCAGGCATCAGGATTACGTGTAGAATTAAAACTGAACAAAAAAAATCCCGTCTCACATAAGTAAAACGGGATTAAATAGATTGTAAATGATTTTAGTTCAATGATTTCACCGCATTTTGAATAGCCTCAAAATTCGGAAAATCACCAAAAGCAGGAAGTACTTCTGCGTAACGAAGAATGCCTTCTTTGTCGATGACAAAAGTGGCGCGTCTTGCAACTCCATCATAACCTACAGAAAAATTATTACCCACGATATCATATGCTGCAATCGTCTCTTTTTTAACATCTGAGATGAGGGTAAGATCACCAAGTTTCTGATCTTCCTTAAACTTACCGAGTGCAAAAATACTATCAACTGAAATACCAATAGGCACAGCATTCATGGAAGCATAAGAATTGAAATTTTCCTGAACTGTACACATTTCCTTTGTGCATACGCCTGACCATGCTCCCGGAAAGAAAAATAAGACAACATTTTTTCCTTTATAGTCAGCAAGTGAATGAAGCTTCTTGTCTGGATCAGGTAACTTAAAGTCTGGGGCTTTTTGCCCGATTGTTAAACTCATAATTTTGATTTTTATTGTTTGGGCTGCGAAAATAGCGAATAGTTTCATTGGGCCTGAATAAATCCGGCATTGCCGGTAAATCCGTCTGGTGACGATCCAATTTGGGGTGGTGACTCAGTTTCAATTTTGTTTTTCTTCGCGTCCTGTCCCGATGTATCGGGAGCTATACGGATCTGCGGGTTATTTCTCTCGCGTCCCGACCCATCGGGATTTGCGATAAAATGGCTGTTTAATACAGTAACCGCCAAGTTAGCTAAGTCTAATTCACCGCAAAGCGCGCAGAGTAATCCAAACTGAGACCCTGTCCAATTTCTTCCTGTATTTTGATTCTGATATCTTTACCCGTTATTGCTTCGCATCAATGACCAAGTCGTCAATTTTCAACAAGCTTCTCCCCTACCTGATCGCTGTTTTCCTTTTCTTTTATTGCTGGAATGTGTACTGGGGCGGCAAACGATGGGATGGATTTTTCCTATCTGACTCAGGTGGCTACTATGGTTACCTGCCTGCAACATTTATCTACAACGATTACAATTTTTCATTCATTGGCCCCATTCAGGAAAACAACTTTTTAAATCACGGGGCTTATGATTTTCGCTCTAATTACAATGGAAAAAATATCGATAAATGGTTTTGCGGGACTGCCATTGCCATAGCTCCATTTTTTCTTATAGCACATGCGATCAATACAATCAAAGGTGTTCAGACAGATGGATACGGATTCTGGTATGCATGGGGTTTGAATATTGCAGCCATCTTCTATCTGCTGATTGGATTGCTTGCCCTGCGAAAGATCCTGCGACATTATTTCAAGAACGAAAATCTGATCGCGCTTGTTCTCATCTTTATCGTATTCGCATCAAACCTTTTTTATTATGCCACGAGCGAACCGGCCATGAGCCATGTATATTCTTTCGCCTTAATCAATCTCTTTGTTCGTTATACAATCAAAATGTCAGCATCATTAGGCAAAAAACACATTTTGTTATTGGGCGTCTTGCTTGGAATGATTGTGCTGATAAGGCCTGTAAACGGATTCATAATTCTGATCTTACCATTCATTGCGGGAAGCAAAAGCAACTTCATGAGCATGCTGACCGGGTTAAAAACATCATGGAAAAAAGTTTGCCTGTCAGTACTTCTGTTTCTTTCTGTCCTGTTTATTCAATTCATCTATTACAAACTCGAGACGGGAAACTGGTTTATCTATTCCTATGGAGATGAAAAAATGGACCTGCTGAGACCAAACCTGTTTGATTTTCTGTTCAGCTATAAAAAAGGATTGTTCGTTTACCTTCCACTTACATTACTCTCTCTTGCGGGATCTATTTTCCTGTTTCGCAAAAACAAATGGCAATTTTATTCGCTAAGCTTATTTATTTTTTCATTGTGTTACATTTTATCCTGCTGGTGGAACTGGTGGTACGGTGGTAGTTTCGGAACAAGACCACTGATCGAATACTTATTTATATTTTCAATACTACTTGGAACAGCGATTGAAAATTTTCAACCGACAGCAAAAAAGATTTTCGTTACGCTTTGCTTCCTGTGCCTTGTCATCTGTCAGGTGCAAAATTACCAGTACCGATACTACTTCATACACTGGGACAAGATGACAAAAGAAAGCTACTGGAAAGTTTTTATGCGCGTGGATCTGATCAGCAAAAAAGAAAACCCCAATGCAGACCTGATCAAATAGACTATGCGATTGTCATGATTGGCTATTACTACTGGCTGTTGGCTGCTTACTGCCCCTGCTTACTGCCCCTGCCTACTGCCGCTTTTTCAACGATGGTAATTCGGCGCTTCCTTCACGATCGTAACATCATGCGGATGGCTTTCGCGAACTCCGGCTGACGTAATGCGGATGAATTTAGCTTTTTGCAAATCGCCGGTTGTTGCAGCTCCGCAATAACCCATGCTGGCTTTGAGTCCGCCGACAAGTTGATAGAGTTCTTCTGAAACGAGTCCTTTATACGGAACACGGCCAACAATTCCTTCCGGTACCAGTTTTTTCACGTCTTCTGTTTGTGCCTGAAAATAGCGGTCCTTCGATCCTTCACGCATTGCTTCAATAGACCCCATTCCGCGGTAGGTCTTGAATTTTCTTCCTTCGTAAATAATGGTTTCGCCCGGTGCTTCTTCAGTTCCGGCAAGCAATGATCCCAGCATTACAGTATTTGCTCCTGCGGCAATGGCTTTTGCAATATCTCCTGAAAAACGGATCCCACCATCGGCGATGACCGGTACTTTAGAACCCCGCAAAGCTTCCGCAACCTGGTAAACCGCAGAAAACTGAGGAACACCAACACCGGCAATAATCCTTGTGGTACAAATTGAACCCGGACCAATACCAACCTTCACCGCATCAGCGCCTGCTTTTGCAAGCATTCGTGCAGCATCTGCAGTTGCAATATTGCCCACAATGATGTCGGCCTTGCTGATCGATTTCTTTACCAGCTTCAGCATATCAACAACACCTTTAGAGTGGCCATGGGCGGTGTCAATGATGATGACGTCTACACCGGCTTCTGCCAGCGCCTGTGCACGATCAAGAGAATCCTTGGTTACACCAATGGCAGCGCCTGCGCGCAATCTTCCCAATTCATCTTTGCATGCATTGGGTTTTGATTTTATCTTGAGGATGTCTTTATAGGTGATCAAACCGATCAGTTTCCCGCTCTTATCAACGACAGGAAGTTTTTCAATCTTATAGTTCTTCAGAATATTTTCCGCCTCCATCAGGTCCTTCATACCGGTAGTGGTAATCAGGTTCTCCTTTGTCATGATCTCAGCAATAGGCCGGTTCGGATTTTTCTCAAAACGCAAATCGCGGTTGGTAATGATCCCTACCAGTTTGTGTTTATCAGTGATCACTGGAATACCGCCGATCTTATAGTCTCGCATGATGTTCAGCGCATCCCTTACAAGCGCATTTTCAGGGAGCGTAATAGGATCATGGATCATCCCGCTTTCAGAGCGCTTTACCTTTTTTACCTCCCTTGCCTGGGCTTCAATGCTCATATTTTTATGAATGATCCCCAATCCGCCTTCCTGTGCCATTGCAATGGCCATGCTGGATTCTGTTACCGTGTCCATGGCTGCAGAAACGATGGGCATATTCACTTTAATGCGGTTGGTGAGGTTGCTTGCAACTGTTACTTCACCCGGAAGGACTTCCGAATAAGCGGGCACAAGCAATACATCGTCGTAGGTAAGGGCTTCTCCGAGGAAGCGTTCGCCGGAATTATGGGGGGAGCCTGAGGCAACTTTCATAGTGTATTGGGTTCAAAAAAAGTTGCACGCGAATGTACAGACATTTTCGAGAACTGACCAAAAGCAGACAAATATCTGTTAATAATTATCGCTCAGATAATCATACACGCCCCAACCGTCTCATTCGTTCCTTCATCAATCAAAATCAAGCTTCCCGTTAAACGGTTCCTGCGGTATTCATCAAAAAACAATGGCGCTGTGGTGCGAATGTGGACACGACCGATGTCGTTCATTTTGATTTCCTTGTCATTCTCCATCCGGTGCAGCGTATTGATGTCTACTTTGTAACGAATTTCTTTGATGATGCAACGGGCTTCTTTGGTGGTGTGACGAACAGTGTACTTTCCGTTCAACTGCAACGGTCTTTCATTCAGCCAGCAAACCATCAGTTCAATGTCCTGACCCACCTGAGGAATATTGTTTTCACGCACAATCATGTCTCCACGGCTGATATCAATTTCATCTGTTAAGCGAATAGTTACAGACATCGGAGCAAATGCTTCTTTCACTTCGCCTTCGAAAGTATCAATGGCCTTGATGGTGGTTGTAAATCCGGAAGGAAGCACCATTACTTTGTCGCCGGGCTTGTAAATACCTCCTGCAATGCGGCCGGCATAGCCACGGTAATCGTGGTGTTCCTTTTGTTGCGGACGGATCACATATTGCACCGGAAAACGGCAGTCAATGTGGTTGTGGTCTCCGCTGATGTGCACGTTTTCCAAAACATACATCAGCGTTGTGCCCTGATACCAGTCCATGTTCTTGCTTCTGTCCACAACATTGTCTCCCTTCAGCGCACTGATGGGAATATACTGCACATCATTGATGTCAAGTTTTGAAGAAAAACTCTTGAATGAATCTACAATACCATCGTACACATCCTGTGAATAATCAACCAGGTCCATTTTATTGATGCAGACAACAACGTGGGGAATCTGCAGCAACGATGCAATAAATGTATGGCGGCAGGTTTGTTCGATCACTCCTTTTCGAGCGTCAATCAATATGACTGCCAGATTCGCAGTGCTTGCACCGGTCACCATGTTACGGGTATATTGAATATGCCCGGGTGTATCGGCAATGATGAACTTTCTTTTCGGCGTTGCAAAATAACGGTATGCAACATCAATGGTAATTCCCTGCTCCCGCTCAGCACGAAGTCCATCTGTCAGCAATGCCAGGTCAACATAGTCGTGACCCTTTTGCTTACTTGTCATTTCAATGGCTTCCATCTGGTCTTCAAAAATGGATTTGCTGTCGTACAATAATCTTCCGATCAATGTACTCTTACCGTCATCAACGCTTCCTGCAGTAGTGAAGCGAAGTAATTCCATGTCGAAGTAGCTGTTATCCTTTTTTGTCATATGGTATTCAATAGTGTCCTTTTAAAAATTTCACGCAAAGGCACAAAGGGCGCAAAGCAGGAAATCCAAAATTGTATTTATCTTCTAGCTTCTATAAATTCGTCCCGATGAGAAATCTGATGTATGAAAATTCGTAATTCGCATATTCGTATATGATTCGATATTAGATGGGATAATAAATACCCTAAAATATTAAGGTTACCTTCAAAAATATCCTTTTTTCTTCCTGTCTTCCATTGCTGTCTCTGATCGCTTGTCATCCTGCCTGCTTCCGCGCTCAGTAACCCTTGAAGCTGAGACTTCAGCTATAATTTCTTCCAGTGTAGATGCCGGCGAAACCACAGCCCCTGTGCAGGTCATATCGCCGACTGTACGGAACCGGACACGCATCATTTCAGCTTTTTCTTCAGGTTTCATCATCATAAAATCAGACCAGGCATATACTACTCCATCTCTCACAAAACATTTCCTGTCATGTGAAAAGTAGATGGATGGAATTTTAATTTTCTCCAGCGCAATGTATTGCCAGACGTCCATTTCAGTCCAGTTGCTCAACGGAAAGATCCTGAAGTGTTCACCATGGTGCTTTTTGCCATTGAACAAATTCCATAATTCAGGCCGTTGATTTTTCGGATCCCATTGACCGAATTCATCGCGGTGTGAAAAAAATCTTTCTTTGGCCCTGGCTTTCTCTTCATCGCGCCTTGCACCACCCATCGCAGCATCGAATTTAAATTCCTCCAGTGCATCAAGCAATGTTGTTGTCTGAAGTACGTTCCTGCTGGCATTGATACCCTTTTCTTCTTTTGCGCGGCCTTTATTTATAGAATCCTGAACGCTGCGCACGATAAGCTGCACGTCAATTTCCTTAACCCACCAGTCGCGGTAGGAGATCGTCTCGGGAAAGTTATGCTCTGTATCTACATGCATGAGCGGAAAAGGAATGCGTGCAGGGTGAAATGCCTTGCGTGCCAGATGAGACATCACAATAGAATCCTTTCCGCCGCTGAAAAGCAGGACAGGTTTTTCGAACTGGGCTGCCACCTCGCGAATGATAAAGATACTTTCGCTTTCGAGTTCTTTTAAATGTGTGAGGTTATAACTATGCATAATTAGTCCAGTTCAATTTTAGGCTTGATGAGCTTTACTATTTTTTCTGCTGCCTGTTCAACACCCATCTGATCGCTGCGGATCTCTATTTCGGCGCGATGCGGAATTTCAAAAGGAGAAGAAATACCTGTGAAATCTTTGATCTCTCCTGCCCTTGCTTTCTTATATAATCCTTTTGGGTCGCGCAATTCGCAAATCTCAAGCGGACAATTGATAAATATTTCTATAAAATCCCCTTTTGCCACAAGATCCCTTACCAGTTGTCTGTCCGCTTTAAAGGGCGAGATAAACGCAGTCAAAACAATGACTCCGGCATCAATAAAAAGTTTTGAAACTTCTCCAATGCGCCTGATGTTTTCATTTCTGTCTTCATCGTTGAATCCAAGGTTCTTATTTAACCCTGTTCTGATATTGTCACCATCCAGCAGGTAGGTCAAAAAACCTCTTTCATTCAGCATCTCCTCTACCCTTCCGGCAATGGTGCTTTTACCCGAACCACTCAGGCCGGTGAACCAGATAATTTTGGAATTTTGTGCAAGGAGTTCCCTGCGATCATGCATGGAGATAATATGTCCATGCGGAACTATGTTTTTCTCGGCTGTCATAAAATGGGCAACAAAGATAATGGTGTACGCGAATTACCCTGAAAAGATTCTGAAATCAGGAAAGCATCACACAAAATGATGCTGATAAGCTGAAAATCAGTTCACAACCAGACGGTTGTAAGCAACTTTCTCTCCCTTTGTGATCTCAACAGTATAAATTCCCCTGGTTACACTCTCCAGGTTTAATAAAACCTTTGTATCTCCCACATTTGCGATTCCGGAATTCAACAGTACAGTTTGTCCCAGAAGGCTTACCAACCGGATACGATATCCTTGATCGGAATCAGAACTAAAATTAATCTCTGTTGAACTTGCTGAAGGATTTGGATAGATGCTGAAATCGAAGGATCCATGATTAGCTATTTCACGGCAATTAAATACTACAGCCAATGAGCGATAAGATCCTGATCCACAGGCATTGTTAGCCCTTGCACTTACACTACCTGCTGTAGTTCCGAAGTTCACATTTACAGCGGTTGAAGTAGTAGTCAGGGTATTGCCTGATGATGTTACAACTCCATCAAAAATTGTTGCTCCTGTTGGAACCAACCAGGTATAATTTGAAGCAGTCGCAATTGGATTAATTGAATAAGAAACCCCGAATTGTCCTGAACAAGCAGTTGCAGAACCTGTGATTGATGGAGGTGTTGCAGGTGTCCCGTAGACAGTTAAGCTCCTTATGGTGCTTGTTCCACAGCCATTACTTGCCGTAACCCGTAATGAGCCTGAGGTAAAAGAAGGATATGAAACAGATGCTGAAGTTCCTGATGGGGTTACCACTGAACCGGGTACCGTACATGTCCAAGAATAAGAGAGAGCAGTCGCAACAGGTGCTATGCTGTAAGCAGAAGTGGTATTGCAATTTCCACTTACCGGTCCGGTTATAGCGCCGGGCATTGCAGGAGCCGAAAGAATTGAAACCGATCTTACAGGACTTGCTCCGCATGCATTATTTCCGGTTACACTGAGTGTTCCCGAAGTAAAGGCTGCTAAAAAATCAATGGTAACTGCATTTGTACCCTGCCCTCCTGTAATTGTGGCATTCGCAGGGGCTACCCAGTTATATGTTACTCCATTGACATTCGTCACCGAATAGCTTCCCGAAGTATTGGCACAAACAGCACCGGTTGCACCACTGATGGTTCCCGGGGTTGCAGGTTTGGATAAGATGAAAAGTGATCTTGCACCACTGGTGCTGCAGGTATTGGTCGCTGTAACACTTAGTGTACCTGAGGTAAATAACGCCGAAAAATTCACTACAACAGAATTTGTTCCTTGTCCGCTGGCAATACTGGCATTCGCAGGAGCTGTCCAGTTATATGTCAGTCCGCTCACATTTGTTACTGAATACGTTCCTGAATTCCCGGCACAAACCGCGCTTGATGCACCACTGATAACTCCGGGTGTGGACGGTGTATTCCGGCTTATGGCAAGGGTTCGTGCAATACTGGTTGCGCAACCATTGCCTGCAGTTACACTCAGCGTACCTGCTGTTGTGAAATTGTTGTCATAGGTTATATTCACAATCCTGGTCCCTGCTCCACTGGTAATAGTGGCTCCAGTTGGCGTAGTCCAGTTATAAATTGTAGCCCCACTTACTGCAGCAACTGTATAAGTACGGGAATCACCTGGGCAAACTTTCGCGCTTCCGTTTGAAACTGTGATTGTGCCTGGTTGTGCAGGTGCAGTACAATTTGTGACACTGGTTTGTTGCGAAGAAGAATTACCGCAACCATTTCCATCTGTATAAGAATAACTGATGGTATATGGCCCGCCAACTCCTGCAACAGATGCCGTGAAAGTACTGCCTGAAATACCGGGACCGCTAAAGGCTCCGCCGACAGGAGACCCTGTTAATGTTGCTGCTGCAGCAGAAACATCATAGGAGCTTAAAAGACCACTGAATGAAACTGAGGGTAATGGATTTACGGTGACGGAAACCGATGTGCTGCTGGAACATCCGTTGGAATTTGTAACAGTCACAGAAACTATTCCTCCTGAATTGACGACAATGCTCTGCGTTGTTGAGCCAGTCGACCAATAATAGCCTGAGTAACCTGCTCCTGCATCCAGTGTGGTTGAACCTCCTGCACAGAATGTCAATGTTCCGCTGATCGATGGTGAAGGATTTGAATTGACAGTGGTGGTTGCAGATGTACTTCCTGTACATCCGTTTCCATTGGTTACAGTAACACTAAAGCTTCCTGCTGTTGATACAGCGATCGTTTGTGTTGTTGCTCCTGTTGACCACAAGTAGCTGCTGTATCCTGCTCCTCCATCAAGTGTTGTTGAACCTCCTGCACAAAATGACAATGTTCCGCTGATCGATGGTGAAGGATTTGAATTGACTGTGCTGGTTGCAGACGTACTTCCTGTACATCCGTTTCCATTGGTTACAGTAACACTAAAGCTTCCTCCTGTTGATACGCTGATTGTCTGCGTTGTTGCGCCTGTTGACCAGTTGTAGCCGATGAATCCTGCACTTGCTGTCAATGTTGTTGAACTGCCTGAACAAAACGACAAAGTCCCGCTGATCGATGGTGAAGGATTTGAATTGACTGTGCTGGTTGCAGATGTACTTCCTGTACATCCGTTTGCATTTGTTACAGTAACGCTAAAGCTCCCTGCTGTTGATACAGAGATCGCTTGTGTTGTTGCGCCTGTTGACCAGCTGTAGCCGATGAATCCTGCACTTGCTGTCAATGTTGCTGAACTGCCTGAACAAAACGACAAAGTCCCGCTGATCGATGGTGATGGATTGCTGTTTACAGTTGTAGTTGCCGAAGTACTTCCTGTACATCCGTTTGCATTGGTAACAGTTACACCAAAGCTTCCTGCCGTTGATACAGAGATCGTTTGTGTTGTTGCTCCTGTTGACCACAAGTAGCTGCTGTATCCCGCTCCTGCATTCAATGTTGTTGATCCGCCTGAACAAAATGACAATGTTCCGCTGATGGATGGTGATGGATTGCTGTTTACAGTTGTAGTTACCGAAGTACTTCCTGTACATCCGTTTGCATTGCTCACTGTAACACCAAAGCTCCCTGCTGTTGATACTGAGATCGTTTGTGTAGTTGCCCCTGTTGACCACAAGTAGCTGTTGTATCCCGCGCCTGCATTCAATGTTGTTGAACTGCCGGAACAAAATGACAATGTTCCGCTGATCGATGGTGCCGGATTTGAATTTACAGTAATTGTCGCGGGCGAACTGGTCGTATTGCAACCATTTCCGTTTGCCACATTATATGTAAAAGTTGTACTTGAACCGGTGTAAGGATTCGGAACACTGAATGTTCCTCCTGCCGGGCTTCCGGTCAAAGTAATTGGTACACCACTACATCCTGAAGCGTTGTTTGCGGTAGGAGTATTTGGTGTTGCCATAATTGTAACCACAAGTGTTGATGATGTTCCTGTGCAATTTGCGTTCGTACCAAAAACAGAAACAGTAGATGTTGTAATTGTATTCGGAAAAACAATGACAGCGGAAAGCGTGCCCTGTCCTGAAGAAACCGCTGCGCCGCCGGTTGCTGCCCAGGTATAAGTAGTGGCATTTGCAATCGAAGAGGTATTAAATGTTATTGGAATATTGGCACAGAAAGAAGTAAATGCAGTTGTTATGCTACCTGCTGCAGCCACCTGTGCACTTATCGTAAGATTCGCGCCATTGTCACTTCCGGTTATTACAGGGTTTGAGCTGACTACCCTGATCCTGTATCCGCTTCCTGTTGCTGTACCTGCAGGAATTGTTGCCGCAATTGTTCCTGAGGATGTTCCTGTAAGTGTTCCGATTGAAACAGGACTTGCAAATGATCCGGCTGAATTTGAAAGTTGAGAAGTGAAAATATTACCTGCATTGGCACTACCCGTAGTTGTAAAAGCAATGTTTTTTGCAGTACCGGCGCAATATGATAGCGGGGATATTGAAGTTGTGCTGATAGCGGTTAGTCCTGATGCTCCTGTAATTGTAAAATTAACATTACTCATGTCAAAGAAAATATTTCCTACAGCTTCCACTTTAATTCGTGCTGTTGTAGAAGCGATATTGGGCACTGTGATGTTTTCCGATCCATCGTTTGGAGTGCTTGCCAAAAGAACTGTTGGAAAAGTATTTCCTCCATCAGTAGAAAGAGATATCATGACGTTGGCACAACTGATCGGCGCTCCGCTTGAACCATTCACGCTCCATGTTACAGCCTGTGATGAACCACCTGCCCAACTAACTGCAGTGTTTGGAGCGGTTACAGCAAAAGCACCGCCGGCAACTACCGTAAGTGTTACATTCACATCCGGATGCATTACTCCTCCTCCACCCATCTTATTATCGCGGGCAGTCAAACGAAATTTAAGTGACCGTGCCTGATTCGGCAACCACTCACCAACTGATGCTGTGTTGTTAATGATTGAAGTAAGGCTAGGAAATGTTCTTGAAGGTGAAGAAACGGGAGAAAACGATGTGAATTGGGGAGCTGTTGTGCTTTGCACATTCAATCCTCCCGCAGTGCCAAGATCCATTTCTTCCCAGGAATATGTCAATGGATCCCCATCAGCATCGGTCGCAGCACCGGTTAATACAAATGGAGTTGAAATCGGAATGGTATAATTTGCTCCTTGTGTAGTCACATTGGGTGGAGTATTTCCGGATGCTGTAGTAACGGCACATGTATTTCCATTTCCTGTAGTCGAATAATTCACAATTTCATCAAAGCTATAGGTATGAAAATAGGCAATGCTGTGTGCAGCCAGATCATCTGCACCACAGATACCGGCATAGGCCATAATGGTTATTCCGCTTCCGGGTTCAAATGCTGCTGATGCAGAACGGTTGCCGCCGCCACATGATCCTGTTGTACTGTTAAAGGTATGATTACCACCGAACTGATGACCCATTTCATGCGCAACATAATCGATATCATAAGCATCGCCTACAGGATTTGATGAACCTGTTACACCTCCTGCTTTGTTTGATGAAGAACAAACACAACCAAGATAAGCTACGCCACCACCGCCAGTGCTGAATACGTGTCCGATGTCATAGTTAGCAGAACCGATTACATTCGTACAGGTAGTTTGATTTTGCCCGAGCATCGTGCTTCCATTCCCATTTGTATAAGGATCTGTAGATGAATTGGTGTAGACAATTGAACTGTTATTGGCAATCAATGTCATTCTGATTGCAACTTCTGTTTCATATACGCCATCAACACGGTTAATACTTGTTACAATGCCTGCCATTGCACCTGTCACTGTGCCTCCTTTCGTAGCAGCATATTCACCGGTGCAAGCCAATGCAAGACGGTATGTTCGTAACTGAGCCCCCGCCACTTTCTGTGCATAAAGATTATTTGGAATAATATCATGCATATCATCAACATTGCCCCTTCTAGCTCCTGCAGTTTCACAATTAAAATTCAATGAAGCAGGAAGTTCTCTTTTATAATAACAGATATAATCATCAGTATTGTTGAAACAATATGGATCGATCCATGCGCTGCCTTCAGGCGAAAGCACCATTGCATGAAAACCTTTTGGTGTCATGTCAAGACGTATGCTTGCATTTGGATTGTCTATTCCCTGACCTGCATAGGTTTTTATTTCCGGAAACTGAGCAGCCAGATCAGGATGCATCACCGGCGTTTCCCAAATCCTGAAATGCATTGAACCTCCATCAGGCATCGGCATTTCAAATACTGCCGCGCTGTTTTTCATATTGGCAGGAGTTTCCACTGGGGCTGTGCTGAAAAATTGTTGCGCCGCCTGTTTATTCAGATGAAGGGTACGGTACTGCTTCGGAAATGTGTAACGCTGCCCTGTAAGCGTTATTTCATTTTCTGAAATATCTGTCAGAATTTTTGGTGATGATTGTGCATTCACTGAAGTATGTGACAATGCAAATACAAATGATGCAATAAGCCAGCTACAGCCGGCAGGCGTAAGTAATTTTCTCATTGTTAAATTGAATTAATAGAATTGAAATCGCAGGTAAACTCTATGCAAATATAAAATTTGTCCCTTTAGAAACAAGCCCTAAAGACTTGCAGAGTTATCAGAAAATACTGGATAAATTCTTTATTTCCTGGGTGCTCATGCGAACACTCACTTTTACGTGGTAAAAACTATTGCCCTATCGGATGCCAGGTTGTCTTGATCTCCTGAAAGTCCATAATGAAATAAGGGCTTTGTGATTCCGCGTTCATCCAGTCATGTTTTGAATAATCAAGTACCCGCTTCACATTATTGGCTGCATTGATTTGTATGGTCTTCAACTGCTCCTCATCAGCATTGCAGTATGCGATGGCGTTCACATCCATGTGGGAAGAAAAATGCCCATTCAATTCCTTCGCATTGCCGGTAAGCAAGTTAACAACACCTGCAGGAACATCACTTGTTTGTAATACCTCCGCAAGGGATATTGCACAAAGTGGTTTTGATTCAGACGCAAGAACAACAACTGTATTTCCACCAACAATGGCCGGCGCAATCACTGATATCAATCCTATGAGGCCGGTTTTTTCTGAGCCAATAACAGACACTACACCTGTTGGTTCCGGGATTGAAAAGTTGAAGTGAGAAGATTCAACGGGATTAACAGAAGAAAACACCTGAATGAATTTATCACTCCAGCCTGCGTAATGCACCAGTCTGTCAATACTGAGATTTACTTCTTCTGTGGCAGCAACATTATCAATGCCTTGCTGCATCAGCTCATCAATAAACTGTGACTTCCGCCCTTCAAGCACTTCTGCAATGCGGTAAAGGATTTGCCCTTTATTATATGCCGTTTTTGCACTCCATCCGGGCTGAGCCTTTCTTGCAGCAACAACTGCCTCCCGAAAATCTTTTCTCGAGGACTGACATATATTTCCCAATTGCCTGCCATCAGCGGCCTTCAAAATATAATAACGGCCGGATTCCGTCCTTGGAAATTTTCCGTCGATATAAATTTTATAGGTCTTAAGAACGTCTATCCTCGATTGTTTCTTTCCGGACGCATGTCCGTTTTCACCGCTTCCATTCATGATTGCTTCTTTTTTGGTTTGTGTTTTGGCTGTATCCATCACAAAATATATTTAGATAATGATAAACTTCCCCGATACAACAACATCATCGGAAATGATTTTATAAAAGTAAATTCCTGCTTCAAGGTTTTCCCTTTTGATTATTTGAAGATCCCCCCTGCCATTTCGAACCCTGACAATCCTTCCGGCCGCATCGGTTATTTCCAAAACTAAATTATCAGAAGTTAAATTATGCAACACCAATCTCGTTTCATCGTGAAATGGATTTGGGGTTAGTATTACGCTTAAGTTATTCTCTATTTCATTGACCCCAATTCCCGAATCCACAAAAACCTCCTCGCATGATGGTGCAAAATGGGTGTCGTACAATCCCAGGAAATCATCCTCATAACAGCGCAGACCAATGGTAGGAGGATCACAAGCGGCTGATTGCGGATAGAGACAAAACTTACTTCCGATCCATTCAGTTACCGGTCCTTCAAATATGTAAGGGACTCCATAGGTTGCAACAGTATGGATGTATTGAACCTTGCATAAAACACCGTTGATCGTGTCTACGCCTGTTGAATCCACGTGCAATCTCAATGAATCAGCCGTTGTATTATTTGCAACTAAAGTCCATTCACCTCCAGCGTCGAGATTGAAATCATAAAGTACCGTGAAAGCATTAAGGGCACCATTGTACCAGTAAACTTTTCTGCTACTTTCATAAACAAAATTCGTTTGTGAAACGCCGCATGCACAGTCGCCAATCACGATATGACATACATGGGCATCAATAACCGTATCAGTAATCGCAACTATGGCTCGTGGAAAATTCTGATACGTACCGGCATTGTAGTCATTGTATGTCCATGTCGCTCCAACCTGTCCAAATTGCGCTTCAACAGTCATTGTAATCAAAGAAAGAAATATGACAAAAGTTGTTCTCAATTGTTATGTTTTAATTTTCAATTTTCACATATGGCATCACTCCATGCAAACCACCCTCACGCCCCACGCCACTCTCTTTATAGCCACCGAAAGGTGAAGTAGGATCAAACTTGTTATAAGTATTCGCCCATACTACACCGGCACGAAGTTGTGATGTTACTTTGAATATTTTGGAACCTTTGTCTGTCCAGACACCTCCGCTCAGGCCATAAGGGATGTTGTTCGCTTTTTCAATCACCTCTTCTACTGTTCGGAAAGTCTGAACAGCCAGTACCGGTCCGAAAATCTCCTCCTGTACAACCCTTGAAGATTGAGAAACATTTGTAAAAAGTGTGGGACGATGGAAATATCCTTTTGTCGGAATTGCACATGAAGACTGGTAACATGTACCACCTTCATTCATTCCTATCTTGATGTATTGTTTTATTTTATTCAGCTGATCTTTGCTGTTGATCGCTCCTATATCAGTATTCTTGTCAAGCGGATCCCCAACGATGAGTGTTTCCATTCTGTCTTTAAGCTTGCGTATTACTGTCTCCGCAATACTTTCCTGAACGAATAACCGTGATCCTGCACAACAAACATGACCCTGATTAAAAAATATTCCGTTCACGATTCCCTCTACTGCCTGATCAATTGCAGCATCTTCGAAAATAATATTCGCGGCCTTACCTCCAAGTTCAAGTGTGTATTTCTTATTCGTTCCGGCAATCGATCGTTGAATTATTTTGCCAACTTCTGTCGAACCTGTAAAAGCTATTTTATTGATATCAGGATGGTTTACAATGGCAGCTCCGGTTACTCCTGCTCCGGTAACAATATTCACAACACCGTCAGGCAATCCTGAATCACGAATTACTTCGGCAAGTTTCAGCGCAGTTAGCGAGGTTGTTTCAGCGGGCTTCAAAACAACTGTATTCCCGGCAGCAATCGCCGGAGCAATTTTCCAGGCAGCCATCAGCAAAGGAAAATTCCACGGAATGATCTGACCGGCTACACCAAGAGGACGTACCTTTTTCCCCGGTGCAGCGTAATCCAGTTTGTCAGCCCAGCCGGCATAATAGAAGAAGTGTGCAGCTGCCAGCGGAACATCTACATCACGCGATTCCCTGATGGGTTTGCCACCATCCATACTTTCAATCACCGCAAACTCACGGGCGCGTTCCTGAATGATGCGCGCTATCCGATAAATATATTTTCCTCTTTCTTTTGCAGGAAGTTTGCTCCAAACGTTATCGTAGGCCTTTCGGGCTGCGACAACAGCCATATTCACATCTTCTGCTGAGGCATCGGCTATTTCTGCAATTTTCTTTTCTGTTGCCGGATTGATTGTATCAAAATATTTTCCGGATTGAGGAGCCGTAAATTTGCCATTGATAAAAAGATCATACCGATCGTTTATTTTGACATGGTCCTTACTTTCCGGTGCGGGAGCATATTCCCAGGATGTGTTGAAATTGACCTTTAGATCTTTAAGTTTTTTCTTTGCCATAATGTTTTTTGCCACAGATTCACAGATTAAAATACATATCTTTTAAATCGAAGAGCGTCATCTCCAAAGTTAAACAACAATCCTACCGGGCATTTTGATACTTTGAGGTAATTTAAAATCTGACTCACATTTTCATCTACCAAGCCCTTCTGCGCTTTTATTTCAATAATGATATCCTCATAAACAATAAAATCTGCAGTGAAAGAGTGCGGCAGAAAATGCCCTTTGTAATTCACCTTGAAAATTTTTTCTCTTGAATAGGTAATATTTTGTGACCTACATTCATATTCTAATGCATCCTTGTATACTACTTCCGAAAACCCCTTTCCTAAAATCCTGTGAATTTCCATGCAAAGACCAATAATCTCATAAGTTTCCTTACTCAAAGAGAATTTATTATTATCCCTGTATAACTCATCCGGTTCTGCGACTACCCAATCGGATTCTATCATTTTTCTTTTATTAATCTGTGAATCTGTGGCAACTAATCTTTGGAAAAGTAATCGATACTCTGGTAAATTCCAGTCTGCTCTTTCACAATCTGCATCAGCAAATCATTGGCAAGTGCACTGGCACCAAAACGGAACATGTCAGCATTGAGCCAGTCTTCCCCGAGTGTTTCTCGAAGTACAACAAGGTAATTAAACGCAATCTTCGACGTAGCAATTCCCCCCGCCGGTTTCATTCCGATCTTTTTTCCGGTGCGGTAATAAAAATCACGGATCGCTTCAAGCATAACTATTGTTACAGGAAGTGTTGCAGCAGGTTGAATTTTTCCGGTAGAAGTCTTGATGAAGTCAGCACCTGCTTCCATCGCAAGGTCACTGGCCCGACGCACATTATCAAGCGTACTCAACTCACCTGTTTCTAAAATTACTTTGAGATGGGCATTGCCACAGGCTTCCTTAACTGAAGCAATTTCATCAAACACAAAGTGATAGTCACCTTCCAGAAATTTTCCACGTGAGATCACCATATCAATTTCATCCGCACCTTCTCCAACAGCCCATTTTGTTTCTTCGATCTTTACTTTCCGCTTCGACATACCACTTGGAAATGCAGTGGATACAGCCGCAACTTTTACTTTTGATCCTTTCAGTGTTTCCTTTGCAACCCTGACCAGATTTGGATATACACATACAGCAGCTACAGGTGGTATTCCTGAAACGCTATCGTGCGGATGCATTGCCTTTATACAAAGTTGGCGCACTTTTCCCGGAGTATCACGGGCTTCCAGGGTCGTAAGGTCGACCATGCTTAAGGCAAGTTTGAGCGCAGCCAGCTTCGATTCCTTTTTGATGCTGCGCTTTGACAACCGCGATATACGTTCCTCTACTCCAACCTGGTCAATGGCCGGACTGTTTCTAAAATCATACAGAGATGCTGGCATGATGTTCATTTTTCAAATATACTAAATACTAATTACTAATTATTACGTCCCGATAACTATCGGGAGTACCAATTACTAAATACTAATTATTACTAATTACCAATTACTAATTACCAATTCAAATGTACAGATCAAAGTTCAGAATTGATAGGCAAGTGAGAAAGTAAGCACCTTGTTATACTGTCTTCCTGAAGAATAGAAATACCTGTTACTATC
>JAPLDB010000134.1 GCA_026391975.1 Bacteroidota bacterium
TTTTTTTTTTTTTATTTACGAAAACAACAACGTACAATTTCAAAGAATATTATTTCAAAACAAAAAGAATAAATGCGATCTTTATTCTTTGACAATCCGTCCACTGGCAAAAAAACCATTCTTGTCCTTTAAAGCATAAAAATAAATTCCCCCGGAAATGTTTTTCAAATCAATGGCATTTAAAGAAGGTTCCATTTTTGATTCTAAAATAACCTGTCCATAAACATTAAAAATTTCAAGCAAGATTTCATTCCCAGAATAATTTGTTAATGAAAAAGTTAATTGCTCAAGGAATGGATTTGGGTAAACACTACAATGTGGCAATTTATTTTCCGGCACTGCTGTAGGATCACAAAAATCAAAAACATCAACTGAATGGTTCCCCGAGAAAATGGAATCAACAGGATAAAAGATCGGGCTAGTAAGAGAATAGGAGAGCGAAGATGCCTGCGGTGGTGCAATTTGTGTTTTTTGAATGGACGGATGATTGTTGCCACAAGGTGCCTGAAGCAGGGCATCCGTTTTAATAAGTGCGACATAAGTGTTATTTGCCGTACTGTCTAAATAAAAACCAGTGGTGATAAATCCGCCATCACCGCATGGAGTCATACTGGCGCTGCTTCCGGCTAAATTCATGGTAAGGTTATAATTTGCTGTGCGAATAGAATCACCTAAATAGTTAATACAAATAAAATCATGTACCGGTCCATTTTCTGCAGCTGTAAAAATATAATTAGATGAATCAGATTTAAATATTTCTGAAGCAATAAGGGTAACGCCGGGGATAAAATAATTCATCATATTGAGCGGCGTACCTGAGCTATCGGTATTGCAAAGCACCACACTGCGAATGGTGTTATCATAATTAACCGAAAGGAGTAAATTTCCGTTTTGCGATTCCGTTGCATATTGAATCATGAAATCTTTTCCGGGGACAGCATATTTCCTGGCAGCTAAAACGGGTCCGGCTGCATCAATCCAGATCATAAAGGATTCAAAATTAGTTCCACTCATAAAACCATGCAGAAGTATTTTTCCGGATTGCAACTCAATTGCATTTTCCCAAAAAACATTGGTCATGAGGAAGGTATAATTCCAGAGAGTATTTCCTGCTGAATCCAGCCTTGCAAGAAAAGGCTGGTTAATGGTTGTGGTGTTCCTGTCATTTCCTGAAACAAGAAAACCATGGTCTTGGGTCTCAATAATATTTCTTAAAACAGTAGACTGGCCTGCACCCACCCCACTATACGTGCTCAAAAACTGAGTCCATACAATATTACCAGACACATCACACTTTATCACGGCGAAAGCACTGTACGAGGTTACATTGCTGTGCACATTAATTACCATTGCGAATCCGCTATCACTTGTGGGTGATAGGTCCATGATTTCTTCAATCAAAAGGTTGCCAAATGCTTTCGACCAAAGAAGATTACCCGAAGAATCAGTTTTGACAATCAAAATCAGCGAATCAGCATATTGTGCCTGCGCTCCACCATTCTGAACAGCGATCAGGTACCCGCCATCTGCTGATTGTACAGCATTTCCCGGAGTACCATAGGTATCAATTGAAAACATTTTGGTAAATGCTGTTTGAGCATTTGACGTCACTGACGCAAAAAATAGCAATGCCAGGAACCTGTACATGAGAAATAAGTTTCCTCAAAGGTTAAAAAAAATCAGGCTTCCTTCAAGCGTTAAATCATATTCAATTCAATCCCGCAAAAATGGAGTATCAGGATAAGTAACCCGATTGCTATCCGGTAATAACCAAACACCTTAAATCCATGGTTGGTTAGGTAACTGATAAATGATTTGATCGCCAGAAACGCTACGATGAATGCGACCAGGTTGCCAACAATCAGCAGGTTAATTTCCTGTGATGAAAAGCCAACACCATCCTTATAAACTTCGTAAATATCTTTACAGGTAGCAGCAAACATTGTTGGAACAGCGAGGAAAAAGGAGAATTCTGCTGCTGCTTTTTTATTCAGTCTTTGTGTAAGACCGCCAATGATGGTAGCTGCAGAACGGGAAACGCCCGGTACCATGGCAAGCACCTGGAACATTCCTATTTTAAAAGCCGATGCATCACTGTTCAGTTCGCTCATTCCCCGCTCCTCTGCTTCATGAAACCATTTATCCAGCAGGAGAAAAATAATTCCGCCTGCAAGCAAAGCCACTGCAACAACAATGACGTTTTCAAGCAGTGAATCAATTTGTTTCTTGAATAGAAGTCCGAAAATTACCGCAGGAATGAAAGCAATGATTAGCTTTTTATAAAAATTGAAATCGATTTTTCCCAAAAACCTTTTCCAGTAAATGACCACCACTGATAAAATGGCCCCAAACTGAATAACAACGGTAAATACTTTTGTAAAAGGAAGAGATGCAATTCCCATCACAGAGCTGCCAATAATCATATGACCTGTACTTGAGACAGGAAGAAACTCTGTAAGTCCTTCGATGATGGCGAGAATGATGGCCTGAAGAAAATTCATGTGCAGATCAGTAAATGTGCAGATAAGAATGTAATAAATAATGCGCCGCAGATTTCATCTGCACATCTGCATATTTACACATTTGCATTACTCCTTTGTCTTTTTCAGAATGGCGTAAATCTCAATTACAAAGCCGATCAACACCACAACAGGCGCAAGGGTAATTCTTCTGAATGAAAAAATATCAGGATTGAAGACGTTAGGATCCTTACTTCCGCCGCCGCTCATGAGAATAAATCCAACAAAAATACAGGCGATGCCGATGAGCATCCACATATAGTTTTCTCTGCCGAAGGCAAAATCATTAACCAGTTTTGTTTCTTTCTTAGCCATTGTATTGATATGAGTGTGCGAAGATAGCTGAAGAAACGTATTTTCAAATTAAAGTGTTTTGAAGTTTTATTTAATTTTACAATGTAAAACCGGCCGGTTCGTTAAAAACAAATAAATACTGTTATTAAAGCATCATGAAAATCTGGTTATTCAGAAACTCCAATCTCAGGACCATTTCAATCATTCTTTTTTTGGGAACAATAACCTCCTGCAGTACCATAAAATGGGAAGTACCATCTGCTTATGTGGGGCAATGGAATACGGGTGAACAGAAAATCACTGTGCGTACGCACCCTAAAGGCGGCTATCAGTTTACCTCTGACTCTGCACGGCTTACCATTGAAATAAATGGAGATAAAAAAGTTTCCGGTAGAATTGGCCTGGCGGAATTCGATCAAGGAATCCTTGAACGCAATACAGGCAACCCCGACATAACAGGTGTTGCTTACATCATCAAATGCGGCCGCATCGGAAAAATATTTGAAAACGATCCCCTTGAAACAAAAGAGGTTGAAATCTGGCTGAGTCCGGTGGAAGAAAAAATGAAGGCAGAACTGCGTTTTACAGAAGGTATGGCTGTATTCCCAATGGGTGAATTGACTTTTTCAAAACGTTAAGTGATCATCAATAAAGTTCTTCTACCCGTACCCTGAGGTATCGGTTAACAGCGAAAAAAGTGCTGATCACTGACAACAGCACTCCAAGCACAATAATCCCGGCAAACAAAATTCCATTGGCTTTTAAATCCTGGATCTGCACCAGTTCAGGCAACTTAGTACTAAGCAGGTAAAGCAATCCGCCAAGCAGTAAACAGGCAATAAATCCTGCATACAATCCGTGAACCAGAGCCCTTGCCAGGAATGGCTTTCGGATAAAACTTTTTGTGGCGCCGACCAACTGCATGCTCTTGATCAGGAACCTTTTTGAGTACATGGCGATGCGGATCGTGCTGTTGATCAATGCAACAGCGACAAAAAACAAAAGCACACAGAAGAGCAAAATACCGAAGGCAATCACCTGAAAATTCTCATTCATTTTATCCACTTCCGTTTGCTGGTAAGTAACTTCCCTAACCATTTTATTCTCCCGAATCTCAGCTGCAAGCTTTTTGAGTGTTTCGGCGTCGGTAAATTCTGCTTTGAGCTTCAATTCAAAAGAGGACGGAAGCGGGTTGATATCCAGCATTCCGGTTGCATCTGTGCCTAGGTCTTTTTTAAGACTGTCTAAGGCCTCCTGCTTGGAGATAAACCGAAGAGATTTTATTGCAGCTTCTTTTTCGAGAATACTCTGAAAAGCACTTATCTCCTGATCACTAAGTTCATCGTTTAGGAAAACATTGAGCTGGACGTGCTCCTTCACATAATCTGAAATTTTCCTGGCATCGAGGACGAGCATGCCAAGCAAGCCCAGCATAAAAAGCACAAGGGAAATACTGACAATTGATGAAAAATATGATGATTGCAGGCGTTTGGTGCCGCTATTTGTTTCGGTCATTGTTCTATTGGATGCGAAAATAGAGAAATGTGCTCACCGAAGTACGCATGAAAAACCAATTTACCAATAGTGACATCAACAATTGAATTGATAAATTCGCACCCTATTCACAATCCCGTCCCGATCCGTCGGGAGCAATCGGGACGTAAAGTTTAGCTATTCGTACCTAATGGAATATAATTTTCGGGAGACAGAAAAAAAGTGGCAGCAATACTGGGCTGAGCATAAAACATTCAGGGCAGAAGATAATTCCGCCAAAGAGAAATACTATGTACTGGACATGTTCCCCTACCCAAGCGGCGCAGGCCTGCACGTAGGACATCCACTTGGATACATAGCATCTGATATCTACGCACGCTATAAGCGGCTGAGGGGATTTAATGTCCTGCATCCAATGGGATTCGACGCATTTGGTCTGCCGGCTGAACAATATGCCATACAAACAGGACAGCATCCTGCGATCACGACAGAACAAAATATCAGCCGGTACCGTGAACAACTTGACAACCTTGGGCTTTCATTTGACTGGAACAGAGAAGTGCGTACCTCAGATCCCTCCTACTACAAATGGACGCAGTGGATATTTTTGAAACTTTTTAATGCATGGTACAATCCGGAAACGGGGAAGGCGGAACCGATTGAAACTTTTGAAACGAAATGCATAATTCAAAATGCACAATTCACGATTGGAACAACCAAAAAGCAGTGGATTGATCTGGATGAAAAGGAGAAGAACGAAGTATTGATGGAATACCGTTTAGCGTATCTGAGTGAGGCGTATGTAAACTGGTGTCCGGCGCTTGGTACTGTGCTGGCAAATGATGAAGTGAAGGACGGCGTAAGTGAACGCGGCGGATATCCAGTAGAAAGAAAAAAGATGAAGCAATGGAGTATGCGCATTACTGCTTATGCTGAACGGCTGCTTAATGACCTTGAAGGAATTGACTGGAGTGAATCGATCAAGGAACAGCAAAGAAATTGGATCGGGAAGAGTGAGGGCGCGGAAATACAATTCAAAATTCAAAATTCAAAATTCATAATCCAGGTGTTTACCACCCGCCCGGATACGATTTTCGGAGTATCTTATATGACCCTTGCCCCGGAGCATGAACTGGTTGAAAAAATAACCACTGAAGATCAGAAAAGTGCGGTGTTGTCTTATGTAACTGAAGCAAAGAACAGAAGTGACCGCGAACGCATGGCTGATGTGAAACGGATCAGCGGGGTGTTTACCGGTGCTTATGCAATTCATCCTTTCACAGGAAAACAAATTCCTGTTTGGGTTGGAGATTACGTACTTGCAGGATATGGAACGGGAGCTGTGATGGCTGTACCGGCACATGACTCACGTGACTATGCATTTGCAAATTATTTCAACCTTCCAAAACCGCAAGTAATTCAGCCTAAAGCAAACTGGGATTTTTCAAAAGAATCTTATGATGACAAAGAAGGAACTTGCATCAACTCAGATTTTCTGGATGGCCTGTCAGTAAAAGACGCCATCAAAAAATCAATTGATGAAATAGAAAAGCACGGATTCGGAAAAAGGCAAATCAATTTCCGTTTGCGTGATGCAGTTTTTGGGAGGCAGCGCTATTGGGGAGAGCCGATCCCTATCTATTATGAGAATGGTATTCCAAAACCTGTTGATGAAAAAGACCTGCCTGTCATTCTTCCTGAAGTAGATAAATACCTTCCAACGGAAGACGGGGAACCACCGCTGGCACGGGCTACGAACTGGAAGTACCGGCCTCACCCCCACCCCCTCTCCCCCGTCCGAACGGAAGTTCATCCGGGCGGGTTAGGAGAGGGGAGTTCATTCCCGTTAGAAACGACGACGATGCCCGGTTGGGCCGGAAGCAGCTGGTATTATTTGCGTTATATGGATTCGAAGAATGAAACTGCCTTTGCGAAAAATGACGCGTTGAACTACTGGCAGGATGTTGACCTGTATATTGGCGGTAGTGAACATGCCACAGGCCATTTGCTGTATGTGCGTTTTTGGACAAAAGCACTGTATGACCTTGGACTGATTCCTGTAACTGAGCCTGCGAAGAAGCTAATCAATCAGGGAATGATACAGGGGAGGTCAAATTTTGTTTACAGAATTAAAGATTCAAACACTTTTGTTTCTAAAAACTTAAAAGACAATTACGATACGATCGCATCGAATGTGGATGTTTACATTGTTGAAGACGACATTCTTGATCTGGAAAAATTCAGGCAATGGCGAGAAGAAAATACTAACGCTGAATTTATACTTGAAGACGGGAAATATATTTGCGGAAGTGAAGTCGAAAAAATGTCGAAGTCGAAATGGAATGTCGTAAATCCCGATGACATGATCGACAAGTACGGGGCTGATTGTCTGCGTTTGTATGAAATGTTTCTTGGTCCGCTGGAGCTTTCAAAGCCATGGAATACGAATGGCATCAGCGGGACGTCTAATTTCATAAGGAAATTGTGGAGACTATATCACCAAAGGCAAGAAGGCAGTAGGCAGTATGCATCAGGCAATGAACAGCCAATAAAGACTGATGATACCAATGAGGCTCCATTATATTTCAGTAAGTTTCATGTGAGTGATGAAGCTCCCAACAGGAAAGAGCTGAAATCGTTGCACAAGCTCATCAAAAAAATAACGGAAGACATTGAGCGGTTTTCGTTCAATACTTCAGTAAGTAATTTTATGATCTGCGTCAATGAACTTACAGATCTAAAATGCAACAAGCGAACGATCCTCGAACCGCTGGCTGTACTTGTATCGCCTTATGCGCCGCATGTTGCAGAGGAACTCTGGCAATTGCTGGGACAAAAGGAAAGCATCACGTTTGCGAATTGGCCTGAATTCAAAGAAGAATTTCTTACAGAGGACTCCTTCGCCTACCCGATCAGCATCAATGGAAAAACAAAAATGAATCTTGAGATTTCACTCTCGCTTACAAAGGATGAGATTGAAAAAGAAGTGATGAATTCAGAAGAAGTGCAAAAGTTTTTTCAGGGGCAATCTCCCAAAAAAGTAATTGTGGTGCCAGGGAGAATTGTGAACATAGTACTTTGATAGTCTGTCATGAACCGTAACAGGATTTTCTTTTCTTTTGCTTCCATCCTTGGAATCATTGCGGTTTTCATTTTATGGATTCCGTCACTTGTAACGCCTGATCTTTTACAGCCGCAAAGGATAGATTCCATGTACCTAGAGTTTCAGCGACAGCAGGCATTTGCAAACCATCCTGAAAACTTCAACGCTGTTGATTCAACCATCTTTTTCAATCCGGAAGATCTGAAAATCGAATACAATAAATTTGATGTAAATACATCAGACGATAAAATATTGCGCGGCTGGTATATTGCTTCAGCAGATTCAGATGCAAATACGATCCTCATTCTGCATGACTGGAATGAAAGCAAGATCCAGAAACTAAATCTGGCCAAACAGATGCATGACAGGGGGTTTAATGTGTGCATGGTGGACTTACGGGCACATGGCAACAGTGATGGAGTTGTATTTTCTCCGGGCATTGGATCAATAAGCGATGTTAAATGTATTTTAGACAGTCTGCTTTCGAACTCCCGAACCAACCACATTGCCATAATGGGCTCAGGCATTTCTGCAGGTATTGCATTGCAGAGTGCGCTTTATGACGGCAGGGCTGATGCAATTGTGCTGCAATGTCCTTACAACAACTTTAGAGAACTTGTAAGCAAATACTCAGAGAAAAAATGGGGTGCAACAAGTTTTGTACTTTTTCCGGTTCTCAAACGAAAACTGGAAAAGATCATCAAAATGCCGTTACAAAAACTGCATCTCGCTAATTTCAGTAAATTGGTCGAAACCCCTACCCTGTTGCTAGCTGCAGGCGACGATTCATTTTATCCTCCTATTGACGCTTATTCAATATTTGATTCATCGGCAGCAGTAAAAAAAAATATATATTTGGTGAAGAAATCAACACATGAAACAATTGAGATGGTTGGTGGAGATCAATACTACAATGCCATTGCTGAATTCATTAGCCTTGCGATACCTAAGAAACTGATTAAGACGAGGAATAAGAAGATGACGTGAGGGAGGGAGATGTGGGAAGTGAGTAGTGAGTATTGAGAATTGAGAATTGAGTATTGAGTAGTGAGTAGTGAGTAGTGAGAATTGAGAAATAAACAGCAGAAAGAAAGTGATCAGTAAGGAGACGATAGATAAGATCTTTGATACGGCCCGCATTGATGAGGTTGTAGGGGAGTTTGTGAACCTGAAGAAACGCGGGGTGAACCTGATCGGCCTATGCCCTTTTCACAATGAGAAGACGCCATCTTTTAATGTGAATCCTGCTCGGAATATTTACAAATGTTTTGGCTGTGGCAAAGGTGGCACCAGTGTCAACTTCATCATTGAGCATGAGCACCTCTCCTACCCTGATGCGCTTCGGTACCTTGCGAAGAAATATAACATTGAGATTGAAGAAGAGCAGATCTCACCGGAACTCGAAATTCTAAGGGATGAGAAGGAGAGTATGCTGCTTGTAAATGGGTTTGCACAGAAATATTTTTCAGACACGCTCATTAACACAGAAGATGGCAAAGCCATAGGGCTCACTTATTTTAAAGAACGTGGTTTTTCAAGAGAAACAATTGAGAAATTTCAGCTCGGATATTCAAGCGATCAGTGGGATGCATTTACAAAGCATGCACTGAAACAAGAATACAAGGAAGAGTTCCTTGTTAAAACCGGACTTACAATAAAAAGTGAACGGGGACTTTTTGACAGATTCAAAGGCCGGGTAATGTTCCCTATTCACAACCTGGCAGGAAGGGTCATTGCCTTTGGAGGCAGGATCCTGAAAAAAGATGAGAAGACTGCCAAATACCTTAATTCTCCTGAGAGTGAAGTTTACCATAAAAGCCAGGTGCTTTATGGGATCTTTTTTGCAAAGAAAGCCATTGTAGAAAAAGACAATTGTTTCCTAACGGAAGGTTATACAGATGTAATTTCATTGCACCAGGCAGGAATTGAAAATGTTGTTGCTTCATCGGGCACTGCGCTTACGGTGGAACAGATTCGGCTGATCAGCAGATACACGAAGAACATCACTGTATTGTACGATGCCGATCCTGCAGGAATCAAAGCATCATTGCGCGGCATTGACATGATCCTTGAAGAAGGATTGAATGTAAAAGTTGTTTTGTTTCCGCAAGGAGAAGATCCTGATTCATTTTCCCGAAGCCATAGCAGCAGTGAGGTGCTTGAATTTCTCCGAAGTCAGTCGAAAGACTTCATGGTTTTCAAAACAGGTTTGCTGCTGGGAGAAGTCGCCAATGATCCAATCGCAAAAGCCGGACTGATCCGTGATGTTGTAGAGTCAATTTCAAAGATCCCCGATGCCATCACGCGCTCTGTTTATATCAAGCAGTGCAGCCAGATGATGGAAATCGATGAGCAGGTATTGCTCAACGAGCTCAATAAATCCAGGAAAAGTTCGCTGAAAAGAATCATTCCTCCATCAGACGTGGAGGAACTCATGCCTGATATCATTGGTGTTCCGCAGCCGGCAACGCATTTCGATACAGAATCACAGGAGCGTGAGATCATACGGTTGTTACTCAATTTCGGGAATGAGCAAATCCATTTTTATGATGAGACAGAGATTCCTGACTCTGATGGTAAAAAGGAAACCGTAACCCATACTTATACTGTAGCCGGATTTATTACAGAAGAACTTGTTCGGGATGAGTTGCGGATCGCAGACCTGCGGTATAAATTTTTCTTCGATGAATCTTGTGCATTGCTAAGCCGGGAAGCTGCCATTACGCCTGAACATTTTTACAAAATTGAAAACCCTGAGATCAGTTCGCTTGCAGTTGAATTACTGAGTCCGAAATATTTCCTCAGCGGCAACTGGAATGAAATGCACAAGATCATAGTGCCTCTGGAAGAGTCTAATCTCAGAGACGCGGTTGAAAAAGCAGTTTACCACCTTAAGAACAAGATGGTAATGAAGATGATTGACGACAATCAGCATCTGCTGAAAGAGGCATACACAAATGGAGAGGAATATCTACACCTGCTGGAGTATCAGAAAAAACTGGATGAAGTAAAAAAACAAATTTCAAAAACACTTGGAATTGATGTGTTGAGGTAAATTCGAAACCCGAATTTTCATCCTCTTAATATACCTTTGTACGGTATGAAGAAATTTACTCATTCCCTCATTCTTATCACCTTTATTCCTGTCAAGCTTTTTTCTCAGTCAATAACCCAGACGGCTCGCGGAACCGTTTCTGATAAACTCACCAGGGAAACATTGATCGGTGCTGTGGTGCTGTTGGTGGATTCAAGCCATCAGAAAGGAAGTTTGACTGATACTGAAGGAAATTTCAGGATCACAAACGTTCCCCTGGGAAGGCAGCAATTTGCAGTAAGCTATATCGGATATAAATCGCAGGTACTTTCAGCTGTGGTCACATCAGGCAAAGAAGTTGTGTTCAATGTGGAACTGGAACAATCAGTAATTGAAGGCAAAGAAGTGAAAGTGGTAGCTGAACGCAGAAAGGACAAGCCCAATAATGAAATGGCAACTGTGAGTGCCCGCTCATTCACTTTTGAAGAAACTTCAAGGTATGCCGGTTCGCTCCTTGATCCTGCCCGCATGGCAATGAATTATGCAGGCGTCAATGGAGCAAGTGATGCACGGAATGACATCATCATACGCGGCAATTCACCGCTGGGCTTATTGTGGCGGTTAAATGGAGTCGATATCCCCAATCCAAATCATTTCGGCTCGCTGGGTGTAACAGGCGGACCGATCAGCATTCTCAATAATAACTCACTTGACAAGTCAGATTTTCTCACCGGCGCCTTTCCGGCAGAATACGGGAATGCCATTGGCGGTGCTTTTGATCTGCAAATGCGAAATGGAAATAATGAGCAGCATGAATTCCTTGGGCAGATCGGTTTCAACGGACTTGAACTTGGCGCTGAAGGCCCGCTGAGTAAAAAGAACAATGCCTCGTACATGATGAACTACCGATATTCAACCCTTGGTGTTTTTAAAGCACTGGGATTGAATTTTGGTGCCGGCTCAGCAGTGCCTCAATACCAGGATATCACATTCAAAGCAGATCTTACTTCCAAGAAGGCCGGAAAATTTTCCCTGTTTGGAATCGGAGGAATC
Organism: Bacteroidota bacterium; assembly: GCA_026391975.1. Lineage (GTDB taxonomy): Bacteria > Bacteroidota > Bacteroidia > AKYH767-A > 2013-40CM-41-45 > JAPLDB01. The sequence continues at coordinate 11,498 of JAPLDB010000134.1, forward strand.
AGTTATGCTGAAACGCTTGACAAAGACCGAGATACCACCGTTGATAACATATACGACAACAACATGCGTCAGAATGGGAACTTCGGGAACAACATGGGCGTTGTCGGTCTCACGCATGTCTATCTCTTCAACAATAGTGCATATTCAAAACTCACCATTGCCGCGTCCACAGCGGCTCAGAGCTATAAAATTGATTCCATTTCAACAACTGATAATTCTCCCGTGCCCTGGTACAGGAATGCTTCCGATCAGCAGAAATATTCAGTGAGTTATGTGTTGAACAAAAAATTTTCTTCCAAAAATTTCATCAAGGCAGGACTGGACCTGAAGCAAATTGATTTCAGCATTCACGACAGCATTTTTGACAATCCCATTTTTAAAAGACATGCTGATGCATCAGGAGGTAGTCAGCTTCTCCAGGCATTTGCAGTTTGGCAACACCGGTTCAGTGATAAACTAAGTGTGAACAGTGGATTGCATTATCAGTATTTCGCTTACAACAGTACTTATGCACTGGAGCCGCGTCTTGGCATAAAGTGGGAAATGAAAGAAGGCCGGTCACTCAGTTTTGGGACAGGCATGCACAGCCAGCTCCAGCCGATGTACACCTATTTTCAGCAAACGCTGCATCCGGATTTCTCTGTTACACTCACAAATAAAAATCTTGGCTTCACGAAAAGCAATCATTTTGTACTTGCGTTTGATCAGTTATTTAGCAACAACCTCCGGCTAAAAATTGAAACCTATTATCAGCAACTCTACAATATTCCTGTGGAGATGCGACCATCTACGTGGAGTATGCAGAACGAAGGTGCAGACTTCGGCATCTCAGCAATTGACAGTCTGGAAAACAAAGGCACGGGAAAAAACTACGGAGCAGAACTTACATTTGAAAAATTCTACAGCCACGGATATTATTTCCTTCTCACGGTTTCACTATATGAATCAAAATACAAGGCAAGTGACGGCATAGAACGCAATACGGCTTTCAATGGAAATTACACGCTGAATACCCTTGCAGGAAAAGAGTGGACCATAAAGAAGAAAAATGTTTTGGGATTGAACTTCAGGATCGTGACGAGTGGCGGTAAAAGGTACATCCCCATTGATTTTGCAAAGTCAGAGGCAAGCGGAGAAACGGAATATGATTATACTCAAGCATATGAACAAAGGCAGAAAGATTACTTTCGTACAGATATAAAGATCTCCTATCGTTTCAATGGTAAAAAAGTAACACATGAACTGGCGCTGGATGTTGACAATGTTTTCAATACAAAAAACATCTGGCAGCGCTACTATGACCGTTCATCCAACAGCATCAAAACCGAATATCAGGCAGGACGTTTCCCAATTCCTTTGTACAGGATATTATTCTAATGAATGAACCATCTGTCATGCAACCATCTGGCCCTACCGCACCCGAAGTAATTTTTCTTCTGCTTACATTCTTCCTGTTAGGAGCTACCGTCCTTGCGGTTGGCAAAGTATCAGGAAACAGAAAAATTACACTGAGGATCTTTCTTGCTATTTTCCTTTGGTTGTCTTTATTAAAAATAATTTCCGGGATGAATTTCTTTCATAATTACAGTACCATGCCTCCATGGCTGATGATCGGGCCGCTTGGATGTTTGCTGGCAATTGTTTTTCTGGCTACGTCAAAATCATTTTCCGGATTCCTTCAAAAGGTTCCATTGCACTGGCTCATCTACATTCAGGGTTTTCGGGTTGTCATGGAACTGGTTCTTTATCACCTCGCAGAAAGCGGAGTGATACACCAACGTATGACTTTTGCAGGTTCGAACTTCGACATACTTGCAGGCATTACGGCATTTATTGTCGGGTGGATGGTTCAGAAAAATAAAATATCAAAAGCGGGACTTATAACCTGGAATATTATCTGCGCCGGATTGCTGGTCAACATCATTGTTATTGCAGCCCTTTCAACGCCATACCCTTTCAGTATTTTTAAAGACGAACCGGTGAATACGGTCATCTTTTATTTTCCATTCGTGTGGCTACCCGGATTTGTCGCTCCTTACGCACTGGCTATGCATGTGTTTGCTATGAAAAAGGTAATCGGCAGGACTAAACCAGTTTGAAAAAATCAGTCTTTCTTATTGCTGCTCTTTATCACCTTCCTTAAAATATCCTGTTCACGGAAGCTGAATCGCAAAGTATAAACGCCGTCTGCCAGTGAAGTAAGGTCAGAATGAATCAGGTTCAATCCTGTTGTTCCTGCGCCGTCAAAAATGGTGCTGAGTTTTTGGCCCAGGCTATTATACATTTCAACGGTGAGGTAATCTTCATATGGAAGAATCACATTCATCTGAAGTTGATCAGTAAATGGATTAGGGAAAGGTTCCATTACGGAAAATTCATTCGTCAGACTGCTACACTTTTCATTGTTTGACTGCACGTCGTCATTTTTTCCATTGGGCTTGATAACACTTACACAATAGAATTCAACAGGACTTGATGGCGGGATGTTAAAGCGGGCGACAAAATCATAAGACTGTATACCATTGCTTCCATTGGGGAGCAACTGGTGGTATACTTCCTGTATCACAGTACCATCCTGCAATTGCGCCTGCATGATCACGCTATCAATGTCCACAGTACCGAGGTTTGCAATACTTGCCTGAATGCTGAGCTGGTTGTTTACAAGAGAAGCAGAGACATTTGTTACTGCGGCATCGAGTATTGGTTTGATGACATAAATACCTTTGCTAATGCTGTCAACACATCCGAAATCAGATGTTGCAACCATCTGTATCACGTACCTTCCTGTATCCTGATAAATATGATGCGGAGCCTGTAGTGTGCTCCCGGAGGTATTGTCACCAAAACTCCATGTGAAAGTACTTTGCGCAAGAATATCTGTAAGGTTCGTAAAGGTGACATCCAGCGGAGGATTACCATACTGCGGTGTATAGCTGAAATTCGGAACCGGCAAAGGATGAACAGTTACATTTTTTCTCACAGAATCAATACAACCTATATCGGAATAGACAATGAGGTTGACTGAATATGTACCTGTTGTATCAAATGTAAAAACCGGGTTTTGAAGTGTGTCAGAAGTTAGTGTATCAATCGTCCAATCCCAACGGGTGATGCTTCCATTGCTTACTGTGCTGTTATCTGTGAGCTGGTATGGGGAGTGAATGCAGGCAGGCGGGGTTGCAAAATTGGCAACAGGAATTCCGCTTACTACAACATCTTTTGTAGATGAAGACAGACAACCATCAACAGACAGGGCAGTAAGTGTAACGGTGTAAGTTCCGGCAAAAACATAATAGTGTGCAGGGTTGGCAATACTAATAGTTTGCTGATCACCAAAGTTCCAAGACCAGGTACTGTCAAGGTTCGCGTTCTGACTGAAGTTTGTGAAAGACATGACATCTCCAAGACAGGTTGGACTATAAGTAAAATTAGGAATAACAGAGAAGTTTACGTCCAGCGTTTGGATCACCGAATCTCTGCATCCAAAATTATTGGTTACTATCAGAAAGACATTGTGGATACCAACAGAGGCCGAATCATACAGATGAGAAGGGTTCTGCAATGAAGAAATATTATCCGGGCTTCCGGGATCACCGAAATTCCATTCATACGTTGCAATGTATGAAGCGGAATCTGCAGTACTGTTGCTGGTAAACAATGTAGGGAAATCGGTGCAGGCATTTTGATAGACGAAGGCTGCTTGCGGATGTGCATGAACTGCGACGTTAACCGTATCAGAACTTGTGCATCCAAAATTTGTGGTAACAGTTAATATCACATTATGCAATCCGTCTGTAGTAAACAGGTAGGAAGGATTTGTCTGTTGCGAGCTATCTATGCCGTCAAACCTCCACATGCGGTCGATGATGGAACTTCCATTCGGAGCAACTGATAAATCAGTAAATGGAATCGGATCACCGAGGCAAACTTCACTGTAACTGAATGAAGCTATTGGGCTTTGCAGAACAATGATATCCTGAGTATAAGGAGCACTAGGACAATTGGACGGAGAGTATGCGATCAGCGTTACATGGAATGTATCACTTGCACCAAAGACATGGGATGGATTGAAAATAGAATCTGTTGAGCCATCATCAAAATCCCATGACCAGGCAGAGATTGTATCTCCGTTTCCGGTACTCAAATCCGTAAAGGCAACGTTGTTATTCTCGCAGGCATTGGCCGGGCTATAAGAAAAATTTGCTGTAGGCGGATTGCTGACATGAAGCGGAATGATCACTGTGTCTGAACAAAGATTAGCTGACTGCACGATGAACGTTACATTAAATGTAGCAGGAACTCCAGTCACATAAGTATAGGTAGGATTCGAAAGCGGGGAAGTTCCACCATCTCCGAAATCCCAGCTATAAGTGGTGATATTCACCTGTGAAACTGTCTGATCAGTAAATGTTATTGTTTGTCCTACGCATGTATTTGAAGTGGCAAATGCAGCATCGGGGCTTGGACTGATATTCAATGAAAAGGTAGTATCATCACTACAACCGAAAGCCGATGTTACCTGAAGTGTTACATCAAAACTTCCTCCGTCAGGAAAACCATAAAAAGGATTTTGAATGCTTGTGGTGTCACCGTTTCCGAAGTTCCAGAGCCAATCCGAAATACTTCCTGAAGAAATTGTTGACTGATCGGTAAAAGAAAGCAAAGCATCAGAACATCCGTTGGGAAGTACGAAGCTTGCAACAGGGGTTGCAGATATCGTAACAGTCTGAGTAAGGGAAGTGGCGCACCCGCTGCTTGCAGTGAGGATAAGTGTTACGGTATATGAATTAGCACCGGCATATTGATGCGTTGGATTGACGGCATTGGATGTGTCACCGTCTCCAAAATCCCAATGACGGCCGGTAATTGTTCCAGCAGAAAGTGTAGATGAATCAGTAAACTGAACAATATCACCTTCACACAGGTTTTGAAAGCTGAATGAAACTACAGGTGCGGGAGCAATATTTACAGAATCAGCAAAAAAAGAAAAATTCCCTGAGGCATCTTCAACCTGAAGTGCTATATGGTATGTTCCATCAAGGTTGTATTGAACATTGGCAGGAACAGGATCGGTTGAAACAGGAGGATTGGCGCTGCATGCATTAAGCGGATGTATGCTGAAAAATTTTTCATACGTTTCATCAATAAAAGAAATATACCAATCCTTCACAGTGGTGAGTCCTGCTAAAGTATTATTGGGTAGGGAATAAGTATTTACCAGGACAGGATTATTGTTTGTTAAACCTGTATCCAGACTTACAACAGTTACAAACGGAACACCATAACTTGAAACAACAGCCAACCATTTACCATCATCAGTAATAACAGATACTCCGGAAGGAGAGGCAAAGCTATAATTCAATGGGGTTACTCCAGTCGGAGCGTTCTGTAATGAATTTCCAAAATCAACCCTTATCAATGAATTTGTATTTGCAGATGCAACAAATACACATGTCACATTGCAGGTACGGGCAATTGAAACACCCCTACCTCCACCTGCGCCGGTAACTGAATAAGAATTGACAGTTGGACTTGCATTGGTTATTGAAAGTCCGTAATCGGCGATAACCAGCTTGTCATCGAGGTTATTCATCATTGCAGTAAATACATGTCCTCCTTCAACAGAAAGGGCAATACTTCGGGGCCAGTTCAGTCCAGCTATAGTAATCGGGCTTGAAGCAGTAGGCGGATTGTTAAGACCATTGCCGAAAGTAAAAAGTGCAGCAGTATTATTAAAAATACTAATTTCTACAGCGTACCATATTCCACCCTCCTGATGAAAAACAAGTCCATTGGGGCTTGAGAAAGTTCCCAGCGGGTTTCCAAGGTCAACAATGGTAGGTGTATCTAAAAAACTATTTCCGAAATCAAGCCGGACAAGTTTGTCGTCAGTGCGGCCGCAAATAAAACCATAGTGGTTTGCTCCATCAACTACTGAAACAGCATATGAGGCAGTAGTGACTGGTGTTACAGTGTCAAAATTGTTTACTACGCCAGTAAAAAAATCGCCTGCGCAAAAGTCCCAACTTGATGAAAGGCCTACGCCGGTAGAGTTGTTGGTTATGTTGATGAATTGTTGTGGACAAACAGGTTGTGAAATGCTAAAATCAGCAACTGGACATTGGGCTTTGGCCATTTGAAAGCCAAGCGAAGAAATAAGCACAGATCCAAAAAGAATCCTGGTAAATTTCACCATGTTGAAAATTGAGCTTTGATTAAACATGGATTCTTACGTGATTTTATGCTAAAGGTTAAACTATTGCCGGATCTTTAAGATAACTTCTGTAGGTTGCAGTAATACCTTCCTTCAAACTGATTTTCGGCTTCCATCCAAGCTCATTAATTCGCGAAGAATCAAGGAGTTTGCGTGGTGTTCCATCCGGTTTCTCGGGATCAAAAACCAGTGCACCTGTGTAGCCTGTTATATCCCTGATCATCTCAGCCAGTTCCCTTATTGTAATGTCTATTCCGGATCCCGCATTGATAAACCGGTGTCCGTTATAATTCATCATCAGAAAAAAGCAAGCTTCAGCCAGGTCATCAACATGAAGGAATTCTCTCATTGGTTTGCCCGACCCCCATACTTCGACCACGGGAAGGTTGTTGATTTTCGCTTCATAAAATTTGCGCATCAGTGCAGGCAAAACATGGGAGTTTTGTAAATTATAATTGTCGTTAGGACCGTAAAGATTTGCAGGCATGATAGAAATGAAATTGCAGCCATATTGCAACTTGTAATTCTCACACATTTTCAAACCGGCAATTTTTGCGATGGCATAGGGTTCATTTGTTTCTTCCAGATAATTGCATAATAGGTATTCTTCTTTCAATGGCTGCGGAGCCATTTTTGGATATATGCATGATGATCCGAGAAACAGTAACTTTTTTACATCATTCAAATAACTTTGCTGGATAACATTCAATTGAATGGCAAGATTATCAACTAGAAAGTCGGCTCTGTAAATATTATTGGCAAGTATCCCTCCTACTTTAGCTGCGGCGAGAAAAACATATTCAGGACGTTCAGATTCAAAAAAATGCCTGACATCCTCCTGATTCCTAAGATCAAGCTCCTTACTTGTTCGCGTAACAATATTAAAGTAGCCCTTTTCATTCAGGTTTTTGACAATTGCAGATCCCACCATGCCCCGATGTCCTGCAACAAATATTTTCGATTCCTTTTTCATACTGATTACTTTACTGAAAAATTTTAGCTGACAACAAATCTAATTGAATTATATCTATATCTGATAGCACATTATGGCGAATATTTAACAGGGATGGGTGGTTGTTGCCACGGGAGATGCAAATGAATAAACCTTGTTAGGATTAATCCTGAAGGCTTCTGAAACTATCATTCAATCAAAAAAAAACCGCCCCGGAATATTCGGGACGGTTATGATTTCCTGTGAGCTGAAATTAATAGAACTTTCCGCGGTTGTCAACTACATTGGCTTTTTCTTTCAATGCATTGAACACTTCATACTCGCTTCTCTGTTTACGCTGATCAGCGATTTGTTTTTGATTCGCAGAATAATCTTTTGTCGCCGCCGGTTCAGTCACCTTTTCAACTGAAACTGCAAAAACAGCATTTTCGCCACGAATTGCTTTCGATGTCAGTCCTGCCTTCATTGCAAAAATGATTCCCACCAAACGAGGTTCACTACCAACTCCCTGCAAGTATGGATTAGAGAAAGTAACATTGTCAGCCGGTGTAACAGGCAGGTTGAGTTTCTGTCCAATGGCATCCATCGTTGTAGCGCCGGCAGTTTTGGTATTGAACTGCTCAATGAGTTTTTCAGCCTTTTTCAATTTGAGTGCTTCAGCAGAAACCTTGTCTTTTACATCTTCCATAGGCAGGATCCCTTTTTCCTTGATCTCAGTAAGTTTACCTATTACATATTTATCGCCGAAAGTAAAGACCTTGCTCACTTCACCTTTTTCTACTTTGTATGCCCAACGCACCATTTCGCGTGGAGACTCGAGACCTGCAATATTTTTATCACCTTCTTTAAGGTTATCGGCTATGCGTTTGTTGAGGCCTTGTTTCACAATTGCACTGTCAAATAGAACTGCAGTTGAATTATCTGATGCAAACTTTTGGGCATCCTGGTAGATCTTATCGAAGGTCTTCTGAGAAGCTTCAACCTTGTGTTCTACAACGGCAATCTGTACCTGTTTGCTTGATGCACCCTTATCCATTATTTCAATCAGGTGAATTCCGAATTGCGAAGTCACAATCGGCATGTCGCCTTTCTTTCCATTAAAGCAGGCATCGTTGAATGAAGGAACCATCATGCCCGGCTTGAACCAGCCCAGGTCACCGTCCTTGATCGCAGAGCCCGGATCTTCAGAATATTTCTTTGCAAGATCTCCGAATTTTTGTCCTTTTTTAATGACTGATTTCAGGCTGTCTGCTTTGCTTTGAGCCGCAGCAGTATCTCCATTCTGAATTTTTATCAGGATGTGACGGGCTTTAACAGAATCAGAAACCATTTTGGTATTTGTAAGCTTTGCCAATTTGTATGTTCCATTTTCGAAATATGGTCCCACCACAGTTCCCAAAGAAGCATTAAACAAGGTATCTAGTGCAGGCTGCAGAGTTCCCTTGCCTTTATATGAACTGTCGAATGGAGCGTCACTATTCTGGTTCACAAAAAGTGAATCACTGGTTGAAGCAGTAAATTCTTCTTTCTTTTTGTTCAGCCATTCTTCTCCCTCTTTGTTATCATCAGCAGATGGCTTCACATCGTAAGTTACGTACTCTACTTTACGAATCGTTTCTGCCTGTTTGAAATCATTCTGATGTTCGTTGTAATAACTTCTCATGTCGCTGTCTTCAACCTTGATTGAACTGTCAGGAACAGATCCATAATCCATGCGGATGTACTTTATAGAAACCATGCGTCCTGTTTCTTCATAGTTGGCCTTTGCTTCAGCTGTAGTAGCGAAGATTCCGCCTTTGATGGCATCCTTGTATTTCTGAGCAATGCGTTCATCAGTAATTGCGTCTTCGAAACTCTTCCATTGTTTCTGGATGGCTTCTTCACGATTAGGAAGGTCTTTTAAAAATTTCACGACATCCTGTGGATTGAACTGGTTGGTTTGTTTATTTGTAAAAGCAGTTTTGATCTGCTCATGTACATTTTTACCTGTACACATGTCATACAATTCTTCAGGTCCGCATGAAACACCGAGTTTTTTATATTCTTTCCCGAGGATCAGATTATTCAGTTCCATGCTCCATGCCTGTTCGCGAAGCTGGTCAGTTGTTGCCTGGTCAACACTTTCTTTTTGCGTATTTGCCTTGTAGTTTTCAATCAGTGTCTCCACTTTCTTTTCAAACTCAGGGTAGCGGATCTTTTCACCACCAACAACGCCCATAACATCATTGTTCTTTCCCATGATGCCTTTGTTGCTCGTCACGAGATCGCCAAGGATAAATAGTACCATACTTGCCCCCACAAAACCGATGAGAAGCCCTACACGTTTACGGATACGCCCGATTACTGCCATATTTATTGTTTGATGTTAATAGTTTGATGTTAGTAGTTTGAAGTTTAGGGTTTGATATTGAGTTAAACCCTGAAATTTCGAGGCGCGAATATACAATAGAGAATGGAAATGGGAAATCCTGTTTGTTTGAATGTTTCCAACCTGTAATGGTTCGTATCCTATTTTTTCCAGGGCAGGTATTTATGGAATTCAGGGACAATATTTAGCCTGTACACTGTAAGAAGATATATTGCTGAAATTACAAAAGTGTGCAAAATAATGTCAAAATACTTGTTTTCAAGCTGAGGCAGGAGATAATTGATAAAGAAACATGCAATGATCAGTCCTGCGATAATGAGGTTTTTCTTGTCAAATGGCTGCAAACGGAAGAACTTCCAGACAGTAAAAGTCATCATTGAATTGTAAAGTAGCGCAGAAACTGATGTCGCAATGGCAGCCCCTTCAATTCCCATTTTGGGGATCAGGACCATTTGAAGACCGAAAACAATTACTGCCAGGGATATCAGGAATATTGCCCCGTACCTGTATTTTTCAGAATTGAAAAGGATAGAAGCATTCAGTCCTGTTGCCATATTAAAAAGGGTTCCGATGCTGATGATTAAAACCACCCACCTCCCCTGACTGTAATCTGCAGGCAGAAATGTGAAAAGACTGGAAATATTAATGTTGATATTGAGGAAAAGAAAACCTCCGAGAAGCAACATATACAATGATGACTTGTGGTAGATGCTGGAGATCTCATCATGTTTATTTTCTGCCCAGGCGAATGCAATTTTTGACGCGGCAATTTTATCAATTGCAGTGAGTGGCGCTTCAATTACCGTAGGTATAAAAGCAGCGATGGTATAAATGCCGACAAATCCCAGCGGCATGAATTTTCCAATCATGATGCTGTCGAAATACTTCAGTCCGATACTGGCTACACCGGCAAACCACAACAATAATCCATACCTGATCAGGTCAGGGAATTTTTTCTCGCGAAAATATTTCCAGTCAATACGGAAGCCGGGCTTGTCGAAAATAAAAATGTAAATGATGAGTCCCAATAACTGAATGGCATACAGCAAGACATACCCCGCGATAAACTGATCCAGCGTCAGCCACTTCAGGTAATAAATGGTGATCAATGCAATGGTCATCAGCCTCACCACAACATCGTTGAGAAATGCCGGGATTGTGCTTTTGAAATTCGAGGAGCAATAAACGCCGAGTATTGCGATGAAACTCAGAAAAAAGATGAGCGGAAAAACGTAATTGAAAAACTCCAGAAACATGGGACTTTCTCTCCTGTACTGATTCATGATAAAATCCTTCAACAGCCAGATCAATCCGGTGCCGAGGATAAAACCAATGACAGGGAACAGCAACATGAAACCAAAGAATCCATGGTGCTTTGTTTTTTCATTCTTGAAAAGGGGAAAGAACTTTGTGGTGGCGTTGCCAATACCCATTGGTACAAACATGGCTGCAAGCAGGGAAAAGGAATACAGGATTCGAGTTAGTCCGAGTTCTTCTTTTGTGAGAAAGTGGGGGCTAATGACAATGAGCGAGACAAAGCCGATCACGATGCCGATGTAGGTAGTGATGGTGTTGGTGATGCCTTGCCGTTTGATGACGCCCATGTTAAAAGTTAAAAGTCAAAAGTTAGAATTTAGAAGTTAAACAGCCAGGCAGACAAAGGAAATCAGATAGTAATAACGGGGTAAAGATGTGGTTTATTCATTAGGGCAATTTACATGGCAGAAAGGATTCATAAACAATGGCAAGCGAAAAATTGTGAGAAACATAAAATTCAATAAAGAGCAAGCCACGTCCAACTCACTCCACAATTAGCTCATCCACCGTTTGTACCAAGCCATAAAGAAAAACACAAACCACAA
>JAPLDB010000160.1:0-11639 GCA_026391975.1 Bacteroidota bacterium
TGAATTCGGTCGTCTCATGGATATACCATTTGCCTATAGCGACCTGCTTAGGTTTACCTCATCTGTTCCGTTGAGGGATAAGGATGGAAAAGATACCTTATGGGAATGTGTTTTTTATTCACCTTCCGAAATGAAAGAGCTGAATGAAAGGCTGGTGATGATGTATGCCATCATGAAGGTTGAGGGAAACGTAGCCATGATGGAGCATTTGTATGTGGACCGCATAGATTATTGTTCATTCGGAAATTCCAAACCGTTCCGGGTACGGATCATGAATCAGTTCAATGACAACTACGATTATTTTTATGTAAAGATTGCTGATGCATCGCGTATTTACGGACTTGAGTTTGAAGATATTTTATCTCCCAATAGAATCAATTTTTTAATGGATGGTTTTACACTTGTGGAAGAACATATCATTGGAATTCCGGGTGACCAGTTCATCAGAGAAAACCTGAACGACGGAAAAACAAATCTTACGAGGCTGGCGAAAGAATTTGTGAAATTCAACGAACGTTGCTTTGTGCGCCTGCTTGGTGATATGAGATCCTATAATTTTGTAATTGATACGATGGCCGACTTCGACGACACACAATACCGTTTCCGCGCCATTGATTTTGACCAGCAGAGTTATGAGGGTAAAAAGAATTTGTATTTGCCGCAGTTCTTTAAAGAGAATAATCCCTTTGTTTCACTGTGCACGAATAGCCTGAATGCTGAAACCATCAAGCAATACCAGCTGGAAGAGCGTTCATTGATGTCGCGCAGGTTTCGCACTTCAAGATATCGTATTGCATGCCTTCTTGAAACAATGATCAACGATACGATTTCCTCTAAAGAAAAAATTGAGCAACTCAGGGAGGAACTTGCTGAACATTATGAGCGCAAAGATTTCATCAGGTGCCGCAATATGGGTGAGATCATGCGATTAAGCCTGGACCTTTTGCTTGAGAATCCTGATCGGAATCCACACCTCGGACAATTGAACTAATTCACTTTTCTTTATTGGTTGCCGACGAGTTTATCCGTATTATGAATTTTATATTTATATTATTACTAATGAAAAATTTTATATTTATTAGCAGTTGAATATTGGCTAATACGAATAAGAAACCACAATAATAATCAGACCATAATGTAATTTGAATATGAATAAGCGCTACACATTGTTTACCACAATTATGCTTGGAATAATCGCCCTGATGATTGTTGATTCCGGATTTAATAATGCCGATTCTCATACAAGTGGATCTCCCTCCACACGAACCGGATCACCCGGAGATGGTGGTGCAACCTGCAAAAATTGTCATGCAGGTCCAACGCCAGCCACGCAGGCAGGCCTGATTACTTCTACGATTCCTGCTGGAGGTTACACAGCCGGCCAGACTTATACGATAACGGCAACAATCGCAAGGCAAGGGCATACCAAATTCGGATTTGAAATATCGCCACAGAATCCGGCGGGGGCTTTACTTGGTACTTTAATCGTTACCAATACAACAGAGATGCAGCTGGTTGGAAGCGGCAAATACATCACACATAAAACGGCCGGTGTTTCAGGAACAAATTCACGTACATGGGTCTTCAACTGGACAGCCCCGGCTGCAGGTACCGGAGACGTGACATTTTATGGTGCGTTCAATATTACCAATGCACTAAACAATTCCTCAGGAGATACAACAGTGCTTTCCACACTAACGGTTAATGAATGCATTGCACCGGCACAGCCCGGTGTTATTTCAGGACAGGCAGTTATATGCTCAAATTCAGGAACACTTACGTATTCAGTGGCTCCTGTAGCAGGTGCTACATCTTATTTATGGACGGTACCAGTGGGTTGGACCATAGTCAGTATCCCTCCATATTCTGAAACCATTCAGGTACAGGCCGGAGCGCTTAACGGAATGATCACTGTTGCAGCGGTTAATACATGCGGGACAAGCGCAACCACTTCCGTTTCAGTATCACTGGATCAACTTTCCGTCACTACGTCATCTGTGAATGCCGCATGCAATGGTGACAGTTCAGGATCAGTAACAGCAATACCTTCTTTCGGAGTTGGCGCATACACTTATTCCTGGTCACCGGGAGGAGGAACGACAGCAACAATTTCAAACCTGCCCACAGGAAACTACCTTGTAACTGTAACAGATAGTGCAGGGTGTATAAGTACTGCTGGTGCTGGTGTTTCACAGCCATCTTCAATTTTATTAAACGCCAGCTCAAACAGTTCATTCTGCGGCAATGCAAATGGTTCTGCAGCAGTTGTTGCAACCGGCGGAACTCCGGGATATACTTATACCTGGAATACTGTTCCCGTTCAAACCACTGCAATTGCTACCGGATTGTCAGCCGGGAACTATACAGTTTTAGTCACTGATAATAATGGTTGTACTGCAACTGATTCGGTTGGAGTGGCAAATATTGCTGGGCCTGCAACATCTTCTGTTAGTTTATCTGATGTGAGATGTCACAATGGAAATGACGGGCAGGCAACAGTAAACATTGCAGGCGGAACAAGCCCATTTACATATCAATGGTCGCCTTCAGGCGGAACGGATTCTGTCGCAAACAATCTTCACGCAGGTGCTTACTCAGTTTTAGTTACAGATGCGAATGGTTGCAGCAGTACATCTTATGTTACGATCAATGAACCATCTCCCATCATTCTTACTACTTCATCAACGGACGCTGCTTGTACCCAGTCGGATGGCAGTGCTACCGTGAATGCTACAGGTGGAGTCGGAGTTTACGCTTACAGTTGGAATACTTTGCCGGTTCAGAATTACCCAACAGCAACCAACATCTCAGCAGGATCCTATATCGTTACTGTTATTGATTCCAACGGATGCACTGCATCTGCAACAGTTGGAGTTAGCAATACAGCAGGACCTGTATTGTCTCCGGGGACTGTGACGAATGTTAATTGTTTCGATGGAAATGACGGAGAACTCTCTGTGATTGTGACTTCAGGAGCGGGACCATTCAGCTACTTATGGTTACCTTCCGGTGGCAGCGATACCCTTGCAAGGAATCTCCATGCAGGAGCTTATGCTGTAACTGTAACAGATTCTAATGGATGTATCTCAGTTCTAACGGCAACAGTAAACGAACCCACTCAACTTATTGCAGATGCCGGAATGAATGTTTCAATTTGTGAAGGGACCTCAGTCCAAATTGGAAATGTGCCCGTAGCCTCCGGAGGAACTCCGGGCTACACTTATTTATGGAGTCCTGCTTCAGGTCTTAATTCTGTCAGCGATTCAACTCCGGTTGCATCTCCTGCTGGCACCACTGTTTATTTGCTCCTTGTAACTGACCAACATGGATGTTCAGATTCCTCTTCCGTTACAATAACGATAGATCCTCTTCCTGCAATTCCTGTGGTGACAATTTCAGGCGATACGCTTTTTTCTAGCACTGCTGTTTCATATCAATGGCTGCTGAACGGGAATACGATCAACGGTGCTACATCACAGTTTTATGTCGCTTCACTGGACGGCAATTATTCAGTAATAGTGACAGGCACGAATGGATGCAGCTCATTATCTGTTGACTATTTCTACAATTCTATTTCATCCCTGAGTGAAAACGCTTCTTACGGGTTGCGTGTTTATCCCAATCCTGTAAATGCTGAATGCCTGATACAAAGTAAGATGCTGTCAATAGCAGGAAGCCGCATTTTCATCTACAATCTTCTTGGGGAGAAGTTGGAATTTCAGGTGCAGAAGTCAGGTGCCGGGTCAGCTATTTTAAATTTAAATATGCTTTCCCCGGCACTCTACATTATTGAAATTACTTCGGGAGAAATGGTTTCAAGAGCGAAGTTTATCAAAGAATAAACGCTCAGCAAAAAATTGCGGATTTCTCAATGAGCAGGAATGAAATATTTTTCTGTTTACCGCCCGGCTGACGGATCCCTTGAGTCAGGCTGGAATACAACTTCATTGTTGACAGGATTAAAGCGGGTACTTGTAATTTCACTGCAAGGCAGAATCCTGATTGTGGTTGTGCTGCTCACTTTCAAATGAACAACAGCATATTCATCTCTGTATGATTCTATCTTTTCCGCGAGATCTGTTCGCAGTAATTGTGTTGAATCTTCGCCTAAAATAAAGAACTGATACGTTCCATGTTCAGCTTTTAAACGGGATACAGGCTGTATATCATCTGTTTTGAATGCTTGCTGTAGTGCAGGTATTTCAGCGTCAGAATCCGTCTGTGCTTGCAGTTTTGTTAAGAAGGAGGAAATTAGTGTCAAAACAATAACTATGTAGATTTTTTTCATTTCTGAAATGATTTAGAATTGGTAGTTCTAAAATAACAGAATGACTCCTAAATCGGGAAGAATTTTGCCTTGTTATCTTACAGTTTTCCGAGAGTAAAAAATTTGGCTTTTTACAGTCGAATAATTGAATGGAGGAGAGGGGGGTGCCACCTAGACTTAATTTTCAGCACATTTAGTTAGGTTGCATTCACTTTGCAACATATGGTGAACGGATACAATCTGCAGCATTGCAAATAAAAAAATAACAAATGGAGTATTAGGCATTGTCTCATTTTGAATTTTAACATGCCTTCACACACCCCTTCCCTAAAGCCTGCCTGACGGTAGGCAGGGGTGCCACCGCACAAGTAACTATTTGTGCTGGCGTGAATTCGTTTGAAATCGAAAACAGTTTTTAATTTCCAAACTAAGTCATTACAGAATTGGTAATGGATTCAGTCTAATAAAGTAATCTATATGTCACTTCGACACCACGATTTTCTTAACCCATTCTTTTTCTGAAGTGATAAAGTGAGCAGAATAAATTCCCTCGGGTTGCCCTGAGAGATCAATGCTAACCATCTTATTGATGACATTCTCTGCGCGTGAAGTAAACACAGTCCTTCCTGTTACATCAAATACCTCAATAGATACATTCTGTTTCTGTCCGAGCAAAATTTCCGCATTGAATACTCCTGCAGAAGGATTTGGGAAAATATTTACTTCATTCACAGGTTCCAGTTCGCTTGTATTGAGCAAGTAACCCACTGTAAACTGCTGGTATATTTCACCTCCGAAATCAGAATTGAAGGACTTGATAACTGCTCCATCGCTTGCGCGCTTGATGCGCATGTATCCGCTACCACCATTTGGATTTGCCCACCATGTCAAACCATCTTCTCCGCTGTCTGTCATTTTGAATTCATAACATCCTGTTGGGAAGGTGATGGTGTCATTGTAATAGGTATTCGTTGTTAAGCCGCCACCTTTGTGAAAGATCAAATTGCCCTGATCGTCTTTGATGTCATATACATTCTGATAAGGTTCAAGGTTTGTTTTTAATTCAAAGATCAATTGATTGTCGTATTGCAACGGTAAAGTAAATGTAGAATAAGCAGTATTGTTCTTAACATAAGAATCCCCCAAGCCATTCGGATCACCCACTGTTGCATAGAATGTAAGGTTTCCGCTGTCGAACAAAAAGTTTCCAAGCCTTACGTCCTGCGTCGCCATAAATGGAAGATTGCCTGTCCAATTATAATAACTTGGAGTTCCGCCAACCAATCCATATGTAATAAGCAAAGACGTAAGTGTATCTGCACCTGTATTCTGAATGGTGATCAGCGGATTATTGCAAATGGGATTCATGCGTTGATAGATCTGCAAATCACTTGGAGATTTGATTTCATACATGGCTGCGTCAAGCTGGAAGTTCGGCGCACCGTATGTGATGAGTTGTGTTTCTGTAACATAATTAGGCCAGCCACCACTTGTATAACTATGCGGGTTAAGATCAAGATTGAGTCGGGTTGAATCACCGGGAGTTACATACGGCGTGAGCTCCATGTCGTATGTAGTTACTTCAGCACCCGGGCACCAGTTCGCACGTGGATATACCCATGTTCCCCCTTGCGGATAAAGTGGATTCACAGGACAATCGGTGCGCCATATCTGACGGCTGTAACGTTGCACGCTGTCAACAAACAGGTAGCAATAGTTGGGACAAAATTCCGCACAGTTACCCTGATCGGATCCGTGTCCGGTCAATCTTACTTTAAGCCTTGAATTTTGTGCATCAGGTGGAATCAAAACGCTGCGTTCATTCAGCTGATTTTCTACAGTGGAAGTCCATCCAATGTCTCCTGTCCAGATATTTTTAATGTCAAGCACATTGCGCGGTGGGGTTCCTTTGATGATGTCGAAAGAGAGGTCGAGTAGTTCCTGCCAGTTTCCTGCATTGAGGTGAACTGTATCATGCAACAAAGTTTTGTAATCACTCACATCATACCGCCACATAAAACCATTGCCAAGGTTCAGTCCGTTTCCATAGGGCGTAATAAATCTTCCAAGTTCATAGCGATCATTCACCTGATAGGGAGCATCATAATATGTTGTATTTAAAAGATAGATCGTTGAATCAGCTGCGACAGCCATAGAATCCGTTGCATTGCCGAGCGAATCATACAGGTAATTATTGTAATATGTATTCCAGACCAGCATTGTGTCTGTAGCGATGGTTGGATTCAATGTATCACTGAAAAGAACAATGGAAACAGGTGTTGATTCAGTTGAGTCAACGAGTAGCATGGAATCCACTGTTGAAGTATAGACACCCTGTCCGAAAACTATCTGCGGCCTTTCATTGGTCTCATAGAAATTCTTAAAAACTTCGGAACCGGTGTAAACCTGACTTTCAGGCACGCCGAAAACAATGCCGTCATTTCCATTTGCAGAATTGTCATAAACGGTTGTATTCACGTCCTGGTTTTCATCAAAAGTATAGTACACTTTCAAATGGGAATAATCAGGATGAGAGGCGTCAATGTGTTTGTACATAAACTGCTGGATGTTCGCCTGAGAAACTTCTGTATCAAAAATGGCGAAGTCATCAACGTTGCCGTCGTAAAAATTATCGTTGTTCAGTGAGCTTCCCAGTCTGATCTTATTAATGCCATACATCCGTTTTGTTTTTCCGGTTGCCTGCAGGTACACGTTACCGTTTTTGTATATTTTCAAACGACCTGTGCTAACATTTTTAACGAAGGTCCAGTAATTCCAGTAGCCCTTGTATTCAGCCGCAGTGGCCGCTTTGCTCATCCGGTCGTAAGAAGTTGTACCGCTGTTGCCTGCGTCCCAATATATTTTTTGGTCACTCCAAGGCATGTGAATATTTAAAACGCGTTGATTGAGCGAATCGTAAGCTTCAAATATACTTGTATTCTCAGGCATGTATACAGGATTTCCCTTTGACCAGAAGCAAATGGTGATGAAGCTGTCTACTGAGGCCAGCGTGTTCGATGGAAGTGTGATGAAATCATTCCCTTCAAAATAACGGGAGCGGTCATTCTGATTGAGTGCAATACCTGATTTAAATCCCGAGGTGTCTCCAAGTACTGTATTGATCAAAAACGGAGAAGGGTTATTGAAAGAAAAATCGATAACCAGGTTTGATGTTCCATCCCATGTGAAAGGATAAGTAAGGTCAAGTGAATTAAGACCGCCGGTTAAAAATTGAGTGTTTCGCTGATATACCGTTGTGAAACCGCTATTCTCATAAACTGTCGAGGTGAGTGAATCCATTGTTGAATGCTTCATTCTTACGGTCAGGTCTTTCATGAGATCACCAAGTGAAACAAGGTTGAATTTGAGATTTGTAATCTCACCCGGCTGAACACCGGCAGCCAGAAGTTCACTTGCTTTCCACAGGTATTGTGTGCGCGACACATTCAATCCGGTATAAAAAGGATTGATTGTTGAAGTCCAGTTTCCACCAAGAACAGCAGAGTCGTAACTGATGACATTGGAATAATTAATATAATTTTCAAAGTGCGTAGTATACTGGTAAGATGGATTATTCATGTACTGAAAAGTATCAGGGCTGGTTCCATTTACAATGTAACTTGGAGCCACATGACTTACAGAATCCCATTCTCCTGTTGGTTTATACAAAAAAGTATAAGTGAGGTAATCCCATTCACCGCATTGGGTAGTGTATGGGCACCGGAGTTTATAATTCATGATGATTTTTTCAATTCCGAATGTATCAGGAGGAAAAACCACCAAAGTATCCTGGGCAGATCCAAAGGTCATTGCCTGAACATGAATGGTGTCCTGTGCCTTTGTTGTTAGTGAGGATAGGAATAGGAAGCAGAGAATGGTTAAAATTCGATTCATTATTAGTTGAATAGTTGATTGGTTTATTAGTTGAATGGTTGAATAGTTGATTAGTTGGGTAGTTGATTTGCCGATTCGTGCCTTTTTCCTTCTAACTTTTAACTTTTGACTTTTCGCCCGGTGCAATATACCTCAATATCGCACATTATTTATCCCTAATTATAATGATAGGCTAAAGCTAACCGGCTGTTTCTTTGCGTCTTTGCGCCCCTTGCCTTCGCCGAAGCGGCTACGCGCAGGCACGGTTTGCGTGAAATAACTGTTTCAGTTGAGGTCAAATTGAAAATCTCGATGCATAATCTCAGGTGAATCACCGCAGCGTAAAATCAATGTGTAGCACAATACCGCCAACCTTTACCTTATTGCCATTTTGTTTCCCGGGGCTCCAGTCAGGCATCATTTTCAGGATGCGCATGGCCTCTTCATCACAGCCGCCGCCGATGCCGCGAAGTAGTTCAGGGCTGATGATCTTTCCTTCCTTATCAACTGTAAATTTTACATATACTTTTCCGGCAATGTTATTTTCAAGTGCAACAGGAGGATAATGGATATTGGAAAGAATAAACTCAATCATTTTTTTTTCGCCTCCCGGAAATGAAGGCATTTCTTCAACGAAAGAAAATACTTTGTCTTCTTCCACAGGAGCAACCGGATTTTCAGGAGGAAGAATTTCTTCTTTGGTACCTTCCTGTGTTACCGTACTCACTTGCACATTTTCCATTTCCTGTTGGGTAGGAGGTGGGTCTTCAGCTTCTTCATCCTTCACTACTTTCGGTGGCGTAAATTTTATCGTTTGCTGAACAGGAGGGGGGATCACAACCGGTGGAGGAGGAGGTGTTAGTTTATCGATTGGCGGGGGCTCAGCGAGAGTGATTTCTTCTGAGATCATTTTTTTTGAGTTTATTTTCTTTTCAATTAATACTTTAATGAATGGAATAGCCGCGGAAAAGATGAGAAGAGAAATAGCAATGTAAAACGACTTGAGCAGGGTTTTCTCATATTCCTTTCTGATAACATATGCACCCATTTCCTTGCTGCGTTCAGCAAAAACCACTTCAATCCGGCCATGGGAGCTGGGATTGTTCCAGTTAGGGTATGAAATCTTAGTAGGCATTATTTGTACAGTAATTATAATCCTGATTATCTAAAAATGAAAGTGAGCCGCATCAGAAAATAAAAGCCTGCTTCTGCCTTTTACTTTTAGCTCTTAACTTTTAACTTCTAACTTCTAACTTCTAACTTCTAACTTCTAACTTTAACTCCCTACTTCCTCATCACCCTTCCCCCTTTAAAAAAGTACTTCTTATAATATGGTTCATCAAGGTCGCTAACGATCACACCGCTTTGCACAGATGCATGTGCAAACTTATTATTCCCGAGATAAACGCCCACATGTGAAACCCTTCGTTTTCGGATTTTAAAAAAGACCAGATCGCCTTCTTCAAGTGCATCTTTTTTCAAGGGCTTTACATCTTTGAATATTTCAGCTGAACTGTTGGCCAGTTTAATTCCAAAAACTGTTTGATAAAGCATGCATGTAAATCCCGAACAATCTACTCCCTCTCGGCAATCTCCTGCATATTTATAGGGTGTGCCAAGCCATTCGTAAATAGTCTCAAACAGCAGCGGGTTTGCAAGCGTATCGACTTCCGTGTTCAGAATTTTGGAAACGTTGTAATATAGCTGCAGTTTTTTTTGTTCTGAATCAGCAAAAGTTTCCTGAGCTTCCGATAAAGGAATGTGAATAATGTTAAAAAGGAGAAGAATTAGTAATACATTTTGCATCAGTCAACTACAATAAAGTGCCTTTCAATAAAAGGAATGCAATA
Source organism: Bacteroidota bacterium (assembly GCA_026391975.1). Classification (GTDB taxonomy): domain Bacteria; phylum Bacteroidota; class Bacteroidia; order AKYH767-A; family 2013-40CM-41-45; genus JAPLDB01. The sequence continues at coordinate 9,991 of JAPLDB010000160.1, forward strand.
CTGAAATAGATGATAAGTCCGGTTACATCAACAAGTGTTGCAATGAATGGAGCAGAAGACACGGCAGGATCAACGCCGAATTTTTTCAGTATCAGCGGAAGCATTGATCCGCAAAGCGTTCCGAACATAACTACGCCAACCAAAGTAAAACTAACAGTAAGTGCAATGAGAAACCAATGCACACCATAAATATCAGTAAAAAATGTCCATGCTGCAATGCGCAGGAAGCCAATTATGGCAAGGATTCCACCGAGTACAAGACCTGATAAAAATTCGCGCCTCATTACCCTCCACCAGTTTTCAAGTGTTACCTCTCCAAGCGCCATTGCACGAATAATGAGCGTTGCAGCCTGTGAACCGCTGTTGCCACCACTGGAAATGATGAGTGGCACAAAGAGTGCAAGAATGACGGCTTTGTTCAATTCATCATTGAAGAAACCCATTGCACTTGCTGTAAGCATTTCGCCAAGGAATAATACAACGAGCCAGCCGGCACGTTTGCTGATCATCTCCCTGAATGAAACTTTCAGGTATGGTTCATCCAATGCTTCCGTACCTCCGAACTTCTGGATGTCCTCAGTATCTTCTTCTTCCATTACATCCATCACGTCATCGAAAGTGATAATGCCGAGCAGAAGCCCGTTAAAATCCGTAACCGGAAGCGCCACCCTGTCCGATTGCTTGAATAAATCAATCGCTTTTTCCTGGTCATCTTTTGCATTCAGCGATACAAACTGATGATCCATCAGGTCGCTTACTTTTTTATCAAGCGGCGATAAAAGGAATTGCCGGACGCGGATATCATCGATCAGGTATCCGTTTGTATCGGTCACGTATATAAGATTCAGCGTCTCACTGTTTTTACCATAAGTGCGAATGTATTGCAAAACGTGTTCAACAGTCCAGTCTTCTTTCACTGAAATAAAGTCAGGCGTCATCAAACGACCAATTGAATCCTCAGGATACTGAAGAAGTTCTTTTGCTGTTTTTCTTTCTTCATCTGAGAGCAGAGAAAGATATCTCGGTAACGTTTCTTCAGGAAGTTTTTCGAAAAGCGCCGTCCGGTCATCAGGGGAAATCTGATTCAGGGTGCTGGTGAGTTGTTCGATGCTGAAGGAACGCAGCAACTCCACCTGAATATCAAAATCAAGGTTTTCAAAAGTATGGATGGCCATATCTGCATCCAGTACCTGAAATACCTTCTTATAATCAATGTCTTTATTTTCGTTAATAAGCTCGGCAAGCTCTTCCGGCTGCACCATGGTGGTAAGCCGCTTCAGCTTATACAAATTACCGGTAACAAAGCGCTCGGCAAGCAATTCCCTTTCTTCGTCGGTAGCCATGGGGGATCGTCCATTTTTCAGGTGATAAAATATTTGCGTCCGAAGGTAACTTTTAAATGTAAAATCAAATACCCTTCAATTTTTTTTTTGAAACAGGTTGACTGAAACGACCCCGCAGCAGAGCTACGAGGTATCTTGCCAATATCCCGATAACTATCGGGACCACGAATTATCAAAAATCGAAACTTCTAATGCAATAATATTTCGTGTCAATTGGTGAATCCCGTCCCGTCCCGATTAGTCGGGATGTCGGGAGCTATCGGGACGTGGCTAATATTTTAATTCAACCCCGCCTCGCCTGAGGCG
>JAPLDB010000160.1:11647-13971 GCA_026391975.1 Bacteroidota bacterium
ATTCTTTTGATTAAAAAAAACGGAAATAACTTTGGAAAGTAAATGCTTCATTGATTGGAGAGGGAGTTCCAGGCACCGCCAAAACTTGAGCATTGGAAGAGATGACGGTGCCTTTAAAAGATAACCGCCAGTAACAGGTGTTACTGACGGCCCCCACACGAAAAACATGAACACAAAAACTGTTACAAAGATAACAGGATTTTTGTCCTCAAGTGCATTTCAGTTCAATATATTTTCAACTTTATTTTGCTCTTAACTGCATGATGATGACACTATTCTGACAGAATATCTACAAAATTTGCTTTTAACAGAACCTTATTACAATTACTGGAATTACCTTCGCAGAAAATAAAAAAATAGCATGGCTGATTATTCAATGGGTATTGGTTCAAGGGTAAAGCATCCACAGTATGGTGATGGCGTTATTATTCAGGTTAAACCGGAAGAGTACATGATTACCTTTATGCAGCATGGCATGAGGGAAATTGAGCGGAACGATGCTTCGCTTGAAATCATCGATAAAAATGACCAGGAAACAGATCTGGTAAGCTTGAGCGATATCGAAGTAATACTTATCAATATCCTAAAAAAATATACGGACATACAGGAGCGGGTAGAACTTGGTACGAAATGTATGGGAGGGATGGTTGTACTCAAGCCGGGAGACTCATCATTGAAGACAAAAGAGATCCCGATGGATGTTTTCTTTCAAAAGATCATTCTGCTCAGGGACCGCCTTCGTGTGCTTGAGCAACACATCAATGCAAATAAAAAACTTGCTGAGGAAGAAAAAGTAGATTTGCAGCAATACATTACCCGTTGTTACGGATCTCTTACAACATTTAATGTGCTTTTTAAATATTCCACTGATCAGTTTGTGGGTGAAAAAGGAAGCAAAGATTAGAATACACGGTTGGGTGCTTTTACTAGTCAACTATTCAACCTTTCAACTAATCAATCATTCAACCAACCCATGAACATCCTTTCAGTTGAAAATATTTCCAAGTCTTATGCCGACAAGCCATTGTTCACCGACCTGAGTTTCGGTCTGGAAGAAGGTGAAAAGCGTGCCCTGATCGCACGCAATGGTGCCGGCAAAAGCACATTGATGAAGATCATTGCAGGCATTGAAAAACCTGATTCCGGAATCATTTCATGCCGCAATGGATTACGTATTGGTTATCTTGACCAGCAGCCGCATTTCAATCCGACGCAAACTGTGCTGCAGGCAGCTTTGGGAGTTTCCAATCCCATGACTGATGCAATTCGCGAATATGAGAGTTGCATGGCACATCCTGATGATGCATCGTCGGCCTTTCATGACCGCCTGCAGCATTCGATCGCGTTGATGGATGAAACACATGCATGGAGCTATGAGGCACGCATGAAGCAGATCCTCGGACGACTCAACCTGCATGATCTGGAGCAGGTGATATCAACGCTTTCAGGAGGACAATTAAAACGACTTGCACTGGCGCATACGCTGATTGAGGAGCCGGATTTGCTTTTGCTGGATGAACCTACCAACCATCTTGACACAGATATGGTTGAATGGCTGGAAGATTTTTTAAGGCGCTCCACTTCCGCTTTGCTGATGATCACCCACGACCGCTATTTTCTCGATAATATATGTACTGATATTTCGGAACTCGAAAACGGGAAGATGTATGCTTACTCAGGTAACTATTCGTATTTTCTTGAGAAGAAAGAGGAGCGGGAAATAAACCGTGAAAGTGAACTTGAAAAGGACAGGAACATTTACCGCACGGAGCTGGAATGGATGCGGAAGCAACCTAAAGCACGCACAACAAAATCAAAGTCACGAATAGACTCATTCAATGAACTGGATGAAAAGGTGAAAGGAGTGAAGAAAGAAAAAGCGCTGAGACTGGATGTAAAGATGAACAGGATAGGAGGGAAGGTGCTTGAGCTAAAAAAAGTGCATAAGAAATATGATGAAAAAGTCATCCTGAAAGGGTTTGATTACACTTTTAAAACGGGAGAACGTATCGGAATTGTTGGTGCAAACGGTTCAGGTAAGAGTACATTTCTAAATCTTTTAACAGGGAAAGAAATTCCAGATTCAGGAAAGATCAATGCCGGAGACACCGTAATTTTTGGTTATTATTCGCAGCAGGGGATCGTTCTTAAAGAAGACAAACGGATCATTGAAGTGGTTAAAGACATAGCTGACGTAATACCGCTGGCAGATGGATCAAAGGTGACCGCATCTCAGTTTCTAAATATATTTCAGTTTCCACCATCGATGCAGCAAAGTTTTGTTTCCAAACTGAGTGGTGGAGAAAGAAGAAGGTTGTTTCTTC
>JAPLDB010000109.1 GCA_026391975.1 Bacteroidota bacterium
CTTTTGTTACCCATCTTATTTTTTTCATTGATTAGTATTTGTTATGAAACGTATATTATTAAGAAAAATTCCTTTTTACTTCCTATTGATTGCGGGCGGATTGCTCTGGTTGATCATCTATCAATTCACCGATATTACACCGACCGTCAAACAGGAGATTCAGCAGGCACAGGCAACTCCTATTAATTCTCAGGAAATACAACAAGTCAGGTTACAGGATTATCAGCTTATTAAGCCGCTCATAATGACTGAGGTAATGACAGAGTCAGGCGGACTGAAAGAGTTGAACAGGGCTTTGTCATTTGAAATCAATACACTCAAGTCAACAGGAGCCATTATAGATGCATCTGTCTATGTTAGGCGACTTAATGATGGTGAATGGACTTCTGTAAATGGAAACGAAACATATGCACCGGGAAGCATTATTAAAGTTGCCGGAATGATTACTTATCTTAAAATGTGTGAACAAAACCCACAACTACTCAATAAAGAATATTTCTTTCAGGGCAGGAGAAAAGGTGTACCGAACCAGACATTCAACGATGACCCAATGGTTGCAGGTAAAAAATACTCAGCAAAAGAATTACTGACAAGGGTCATTGTCAACTCTGACAATGATGCTACGCTCATCATGAATGAATCCCTGGACATTAATTTATTTAAAAAACTTTTCACTGATCTCGGTATTCCCGAACCGGACGTCCATGATCCGAATTTTACTATTAATACCACTGACCTTTCTAAATTCCTCCGGGTGTTATTCAATGCTACTTACCTGAACAAAGAAAATTCTATCTATGCGCTAACGCTACTTTCAAAAAGTAGTTTTACTAAAGGTATTGTCGGCGGCTTGCCTGCCAATACTTTGGTAGCACATAAATTTGGCGAAACCGGAAACGGTGTTGAAGCGCAGTTGCACGAAACAGCAATAGTTTATCTCAGCAATGAGCCGTACCTCATTACCATCATGACCAAAGGAAAAAATGTTCAGCGGCTTCCTGAAGTGCTCAGCGATTTATCAAAAATTGCCTATCAAAGCATGAATAAGGTAGAAGTTACAATTAGGTAACAGGAAAAAATTGCCCTGATTTCTTTACCTGAATTATCCAATCAGGCATCAATCTTCGCATACTTCGCATTCTTTTCTATAAACTCACGTCTTGGTGGAACATCGTCACCCATGAGCATGCTGAAAATGCGGTCTGCTTCTGCAGCGCTTTCTATTGTAACTCTGCGGAGTGTTCTTGACTCAGGATTCATTGTTGTTTCCCAAAGCTGCTCTGCATTCATTTCTCCCAATCCCTTATAACGCTGGGTATTTACATTTTCTTCCTTACCCTCTCCGGCCAGCTCTTTTATAAATAATACCCGCTGCTCATCATTCCATGCATAACGTTGTTCCTTCCCCTTTTTAACGAGGTATAAAGGTGGCGTGGCAATGTATAGATGACCGCCTTCTATCAGCTCTTTCATGTGCCTGAAGAAGAAAGTAAGGATCAAAGTGGTGATATGGCTTCCGTCAACATCGGCATCGGTCATGATCACTACTTTGTGGTAACGGAGTTTATCCATGATCAACGGCCTTCCCTCCTGCTTTTCATCCCGGAAAATTCCCAACGCAGTATAGATATTCCGTATTTCTTCATTCTCATAGATCTTGTATTCCATCGCCTTTTCGACGTTCAGAATTTTTCCTCTCAACGGAAGGATGGCCTGGTATTTTCTGTTACGACCCTGCTTGGCAGTTCCGCCTGCAGAATCTCCCTCTACCAGAAATACTTCACACATGCCCGGGTCACTTTCGGAACAATCGGAAAGTTTTCCCGGAAGTCCGGTACCGGTAAGAACGCTTTTGCGCTGAACCAGTTCACGCGCTTTATGTGCAGCATGTCGTGCCGTTGCCGCAAGAATAACTTTATCAACGATGGTTTTTGATTCACGCGGATGTTCTTCCAGGTAATTCTGCAGCATTTCACCCACAAGTTGATCAACTGCACCCATCACTTCGTTGTTGCCAAGTTTTGTTTTAGTCTGGCCTTCAAACTGCGGCTCCTGTACCTTCACGGAAATAACTGCTGTAAGACCTTCGCGAAAATCATCGCCGCTGATCTCAAACTTCAGTTTTTCAAGCATGCCTGACTTCTCAGCATAGGTCTTCAGCGTACGCGTAAGCGCCCTTCTGAAACCTGAGAGGTGGGTTCCACCCTCATGTGTACTGATATTGTTTACATAAGAATGTACATTCTCATTGAAAGATGTATTGTATTGCATGGCGATCTCAACCGGGATTCCTGCCTTATCTCCTTCCATGTAAATTGGAGCAGGGATCAGTCGCTCCCTGTTCGCATCAAGGAATGCAACAAATTCTCTCAATCCGCCTTCACTGAAAAATTTATCGGAAGGATTTTTCCCTTCTGCATCAGCTTCGCGCAAATCGGTAATTGATAAGTTGATGCCGCGGTTCAGAAATGCCAGCTCACGTAATCTTGCAGCCAGCGTATCATACTGGTATAATGAGGTGATAAAAATTGTATTGTCAGGCATGAAAGTAACTTCTGTTCCTGTCCTGTCTGTTTCTCCTATCACTTTTACATCAAACAAAGGCTTACCACGCTCATACTCCTGAGTGAAAATTTTTCCCTCACGGTGAACTACAACTTTCAGATGTGTGCTCAGTGCATTCACGCAGCTGACACCTACTCCATGCAAACCACCGGAAACTTTATATGAATCTTTGTCAAACTTTCCTCCGGCATGAAGCACAGTCATAACTACTTCAAGCGCACTCTTTTTTTCTTTAGTATGCATGGCTGTCGGAATACCGCGGCCATCATCTTTTACAGTGATAGAATTATCCGGATGAATAAACACGTCAATATTCTTGCAATGTCCTGCGAGCGCTTCATCAATTGAATTATCCACAACTTCATATACAAGGTGGTGCAAACCTTTTACACTTACATCACCAATGTACATTGCGGGACGTTTGCGAACGGCCTCAAGTCCTTCTAAAACCTGAATACTATCAGCCGAATAATCGTTAGACGCTTTTTGTGCTGCCAATTGTTTTTCTTTAATCAGATCTTCCATCAAAATTTATGTTCAAGTACTGTTTCCCCCCTGGTTTAATGCCTTCAGGGCATCAAAAAAGCTGATGTTGAACCAGCCCTTATTTGTTCTCAAATCTCAAGATCCATCTGTTTTTTGAGATGAAGAAGGGCAGGATTTTTAACTGCCATGTGTTCAAATTTCTCTTTAGGCGTATACGGGGTCTTCCCTTTTGAAAGATCCCTGTCAATAGTAGTAGTAAGGGCTATTTTACCGTTGTTCAGCCGCTTTCTGATATAAGTGAGCAGTTCCTGCTTTATTTCATTCACGTCTTTTTCTACGGCTCCATTATCCAGGGAGAAATGAACGTTGTAATTGTCGTTTAGCTCAGGTTTGCGTTTGGTTAATGCCGTATGGAGGGTAAACCTGCCATCTGCCTGCAGAGTACCTGCAAAATCATTCCATGCCAAATGCAGTTCCCCGGCAGAAAATTCCCTTTCTCCCATCGTCGACTCCGGTGCTCCTGCAGGATCAGCAACTGCAGACTTTTGTTTAAGGCCATCAGTAATTGAAATTGTTCTTCTTGAGGAACTTCCAGTCTTGGGCGCAACAGGGGCTGCCGGCTTCAACTCTTCTTTATTCAGTCCAGGTGGTTCCTGTTCCTTAACAACTGATCCAATAATATCCTTTTGAGGAGGCGCCAGTTCCGGCTTTTCAACTGCAATCACAGGTTGCTTTGCAACGGGATTGACAGGGATCTTAACAGCTATGACAGGTTCACTTTTTTTTTTATCTCCCGTTGCAGAGAGAGAACACATCTTCATTAAAGCAAGTTCTACCTGCAGGCGCTGGTGTTTGGCGGCACGGTAAGACATATCGCACTTATTCGAAATATCAAGCAGCTCCAGAAAATGCAGTGCCGGTGCTTGCTTCGACTGTACTTTGTATTTCTCTTTTACATTGGCGCTTACTTCAAGAAGTTTCAATGTTACTACATCCTGGCACACCAGCAGATCCCGGAAGTGCGACGACAATCCGGTGATAAAATTGTGGCCGTCAAAACCATGGTTCAGGATTTCATTGAAAGTGAGCAGCGCTTCTGAAATATTTCCATTCAGAATCTCATTGGTTACTTTGAAATAATAATCATAATCGAGCACATTCAGGTTCTCGATCACTGATTTATAAGTGAGTTTATTTCCTGCAAAACTCACCTGCTGGTCGAACATGCTCAGTGCATCCCGCATGGCGCCATCTGCTTTCTGGGCAATGATATGAAGGGCATCTTCCTCTGCTTCTACATTCTCCTTTGAAGCAATCATTGCCAACTGCTTCGCAATGTCGTCTATGGTAATGCGACTGAAATCAAAGATCTGACAGCGGGATAAAATGGTCGGAATGATCTTATGCTTCTCCGTTGTTGCAAGAATAAAAATGGCATAAGACGGAGGCTCCTCAAGTGTCTTCAGGAATGCATTGAAGGCATTCGTGCTGAGCATGTGAACCTCATCAATGATATATACTTTGAACCGGCCTCCCTGTGGGGGATAGCGCACCTGCTCAACAAGAACCCTGATATCATCAACGCTGTTATTACTTGCCGCATCCAGCTCAAAAATATTGAGAGAAGTTCCTTCATTGAAAGAAGTACATGACTCACACTGATTGCAGGCTTCAGTTTGCTTTGAGACATTGGTACAATTAATCGTCTTTGCAAGCAACCTTGCTGTGGTTGTCTTTCCTACGCCACGGGGTCCTGTAAAAAGAAATGCCTGAGCAAGGTGATTATTCCTGATGGCATTCTTCAGTGTATGGGTAATGTTATGCTGACCGACAACGGTGTCAAACGTATCGGGACGGTACTTTCTTGCAGAGACGATGAAGTTATTCATTGCTGTACGTATAGCGAAACACTACGAATTTACGAATTACGAAAATAAGCGATTGTGAATTTGTACGAATGTAAGAAGAATGAATTTTAAAAATTGAAATGTTGACAAAAAAAAAGCCCCGACCCGCGGAGCTTTTCTATTCGCAAATTTGTAAATTCGCAAAGATTCGTTATGCGTACTCCTTACTCTGCGAACACTTCGAAATTAATTTTCGCTTTGATATCCTTGTGAAGGTTCACGGTTGCAGTGTACAAACCGGTTGCCTTGATATGATCACCATCAATGCGGATCTTTTTACGGTCAATATTCACACCCATCTTGCTGAGCGCATCAGCAAGCTGAAGTGCAGTGATGGAACCATATATTTTTCCTGAATCGCTGGCTTTTGCACCAATACGAAGTGTGGTTGCTTCCAGTTGTTTTGCAATGCTATCAGCATCGCCTTTTATTTTCTGGGCTTTATGAGCACGCTGTTTTTGCGTTTCAGTCAGCATCTTACGGTTACTTTCAGTTGCAATAGATGCAAGTCCGCGCGGGATCAGAAAGTTGCGTGCGTAACCGTCTTTTACTTTTACGATTTCATCAGCATAGCCGAGATTATCGAGGTCTTGTTTTAGGATAACTTCCATGGGAAAGTTTCAGATTTGAGGTTTGATATTAAATGTTCCAGGCTGTAAACCCGAAACAAAGTCTTGATTATTTCCTTCTTACTTCATTAAATCAGATACATAAGGCATCAGGGCGATGTGACGAGCACGTTTTACAGCCTGACCGACCTTGCGCTGGTACTTCAAAGAAGTGCCGGTTAATCTGCGCGGAAGTATCTTCCCTTGTTCATTTACGAACTTGAGCAGGAAATTAGGATCTTTATAATCAATGTATTTAATGCCTGACTTTTTAAAGCGGCAGTATTTCTTTTTGGTGGTGTCTACCTGCGGTGGAGCAAGGTAACGGACTTCATTTGGTGATGCCATTTCGGTTTTACTTTTTTGTTTTCGGATTTAATTTCGGAATTCGATATTTGATTTTCGAAATTTGTTTAAGCTACCTGAGCCTCTTCCTTTTTAGCAGAAGCGTTCTTGCGCTTCTTTTCATTGTAGGCAATTGCGTGTTTGTCAAGGACAACGGTAAGAAAGCGCATAATCCGCTCATCGCGTTTGAACTCCAGCTCAAGCTTATTTATAAGCTCTCCCGGGGCTTTGTACTCGATGAGATAGTAAAACCCGGTATTCTTTTTCTGAATCGGGTAAGCCAGCTTGCGCAATCCCCAATTGTTCTCGTGAACAATCTCGGTTCCGTTGTCGGTGAGGATTTTCTTGAATTTGGTTACAGTATCCATCATTTGATCTTCCGAAAGAACGGGAGTCATAATGAAAACTGTCTCATAATGATGTAACATGCCGGTTTTGATTAAAATTTGATATTTTTATTAAAATGGGATGCAAATGTATCAAAATTATGCAAACCACAACAGTTGAATCAAAGAAAATACTTAAGAAAAATACGACCCCTAAATCGTTACATTTTCACGATTTTCTTGGTTGAAACAGACCATTCTGTAGTCAGATTCAGCTGATACACATCAGGTGGAAGCCCTGAAAGGTCAATTGCGAGTTTCTGGAAACCGTTTTTCAGGGTCATTTGCTCCTGAAGAACCAGCTGACCGATAGCATTGTACAACTGAACCTTCACATCCCCTCCATCAGCAAGGAAAAGATCTATGGCTACTTCACCGTGTGATGGATTCGGATAAATGCCAACAATCTCATGAAGGCCATTCCGGTTACACTGCACTTTAATAGGATCGCTGTACGATGCTTTACCATCAATGTCTGTTTGCTTCAATCTGTAATAAACTATCCCTTCCGTTTTCAGATCTTTTGACTCATAGAAAAGCTGCTCTGAACTGGTACCGCTGCCTTTGACCCGTGTCACTTCAGAATAATCCTTTCCGTCACTGCTTTTTTCAACAGTAAAATAATCATTGTTCACTTCACTTGCAGTTGTCCATGAAAGGATAACAAACTCTTTATCGCAATCAGCAGAAAAACTGATCAGTTCAACCGGTAGCGGAATTGATTGCGGTGAAATGTTGAAATTCTCGGTGCTGAAAACATTCCATGATGTTTTGGTAACGCTTGACAATGCAGGTGAACCTGCACCTGTGTTACTTACAAGACCGAGGTCATTCCATTGCACAGGTGGAGAGAAAGGACCCCATTCTGTCATGAGGTTGGTTGCAAAACTTGTTACGCCATCTGCCACATTATCATAGTAGAGTTTAATGTCGGTAAGCGCTGTACCACTGATGCGCGTTACGCGCTGATACCACAGCGGATTAATCACGCCGAGGCTTGGATCTTTTAATGCGCGGTTATAACCTTGTGTATTGGGATCATTATTTACAAACCTGATTCCAAAAGTTGATGGAGTTGCACTTGTAGGTTTGACCTCAACAGGCCTGAAACGAGGTGACCCAACCGTTGACCCAACAGGATAAAGGTAAGCACCGGTACTATTTGTATTTCTCCAGAGCTTTCCATTGTTAGTGCTGCTTACAAATCCCTGCACGGGTATGGAATTAAAGCCTCCTGTACGCGTAATGGCGCCAACTGCTGTATTGGTTACGTACATCACATAATCATTGGTGGCAAGTTCACGGTCATTCAATGCAAGCGTGCCTTCGGTTCGTGAATCAACGGCCTGCGATTTTACTCCGGTTCCCTGAAGAGTCAGATTGTAATAGTAGGTTGGCGTACTCCCCAGAATGCCTTGTGATGCACCACTCATAATCGTTGTGCCGGGACTGCTATTAATAAAACAATTGCTGGTTGAATTATTTGTCCAGTCGCCGAGCAGCTGAAATGTTCCGTAATTATCAATGTTACCAATGTTTACGCCATTATCCTGGTTGATGAATCCGCCTTCATCATATATCAGTGCACCGGGCTGAAGGAAAATAAGTGATCCGTCGTTGACGATCAATCCGCTGCCAGCACTTGGACACGTCTGTACAGTAATGTATGCGGCTACAGTTTTGGTATTGCCGCCAAAAGCGTTCGAGGCCGTAAGTGTAACAGCATAGGTGCCTGCTGCTGCATAAGAGACAACAGGATTTTGAGCAGCAGAAGCACCCGGAGCTCCACCCGTAAAAGTCCAGCTCCAGGAAGACGGCCCTCCTGTAGAAAGGTCAAAGAAATTGACAGTCTGACCTGCACAAATAGTTGTAGGCGCACCGGCAAAATTTGCTGTTGGAGCAGAACATGCATTAACAGTAATGTAACTGGTTCTGGTAAAAGTGCTCACTCCACTGGAGTTTGAAACGAGAAGTATTACTGAATAAACACCCGGAGTATTATATGTCACAACAGGATTCTGAAGAAGAGAAGTTGCTGGTGTTCCTCCCGGGAAAGTCCATTGCCAATAATTGGGAAATCCTGTGGAGGCATCAGTAAATGCAACTGTGCTTCCTACACAAACAGTGGTTGGTGTTCCCGTAAAATTAGACACCGGAGGAGGAGGACATGCATTTACTGTAATGTAATTTGTCCTTGTAAAAGTATTCGTACCATAAGCATTGGTGACCTGCAGGGTAACACTATATACACCGGCAGTGGAATAGGTAATCACAGGATTTTGTGACGCGGATGCAGCAGGTGTTCCTCCCGGGAATGTCCATGCCCAGGAAGTTGGTGTATTGGTACTTGCGTCAAAGAAAGATACTGTTTGTCCTTCGCAAAGAGTGGTTGGATTTCCTGTAAAGTTAGAAACAGGAGAACAATTATTTACGGTGATGTAACTTGTTTTGGTTCTTGTATCAGACCCGGAAGCATTCGTTACGGTTAGTACAACTGTGTATACTCCCGGTGCAGCGTAGGAGACAACAGGATTTTGAAGTGCAGAAGCAGCAGGCACACCGCCTACAAAAGTCCATGCCCAGGTTGTTGGCGTATTCAAGCTTGCATCAGTAAAAGTTACTGAGAGCGGTGCGCAGCCTGTGAGTGGAGTTGCCGTGAAATTGGCTGTAGGTGCATTGAGCGTACAATTGGCCGGTGTTAATGCAATCATTGGCGCCGGGCCGCATGCATTGGCAACCACACTTCTAGTCATGATGTCTGTTCCGCCTGCTGTTTCGCTTGCAGGTGTAAGTGCACGTCTGGCAGTACCATTTGGTATGGCGTAGTTCATTACAGTAACGGGAAGAATCGTATGACCAAGTTGGTGACTGTGTCCTAACTCATGCACACAGACAGATTCAAAATCATATTCAGCAACTGTTGGTAAGGCAGGCCCATATTGCCATGTAATTCCTCCTGTACCGTTTGTTCTCCACTTACAATCATTTTCAGAAAGGTACCATACACCTCCTCCACATCCGGAATAATAACTATAAGATGTACCCAGCACACCTGCAGGCAATGCACATGAACCATCAAAGGTGCTCAGGTTGGTTCCGTCAAGTGCCTGACAGGCAATTGCAGTTGTACCTGCCCTCGTAAAATTGACATACGTAGCGCAACGCCATGTTTGCAATGCACGCTCGAAAGCGGCGACAGCAGGT
>JAPLDB010000147.1 GCA_026391975.1 Bacteroidota bacterium
AACATCAGGGTTTATACCATCGGGGTGGGAACACAAGGCATGGCGCCATATCCTGTAAGGACTCCTTTTGGCGTGCAAACACAAATGGTTCCAGTGGATATTGATGAAGCCACGCTAAAAGCAATTTCAGCAGAAACCGGCGGTAAATACTTCAGGGCAACACGCACATCTGAACTAAAGGAAATTTATTCCGAGATTGACAAGATGGAGAAAACCAAAATTGATGTTACGGAATTCAGAAATAAATCAGAAGAGTTTTACCCGCTGATCATGCTTGCGCTTCTTTGTCTTGCCATTGAGCGCTTGCTACGTTATACAATTTTAAAAACACTGCCATGAGTATATTCCGGTTTGCACATCCTGAATACCTGTATGCCCTGGCAGTAGTGCCTGTTATCATTATTTTATTCATCGTAATGCGAATGATGAAACGGAGGGCATGGAAAAAATTAGGTGATGCAGTGCTTCTAGGTCAACTGGCAGCGTCAGTATCAAAAGGAAAACCGCTCGTCAAAATGATCTTGTTTTCATTTGCCTATTCTCTGCTTGTCATTGGACTTGCCAATCCGCAGATTGGAACCAAACTGGAAGAAGTTAAACGAGAAGGAGTAGATGTCATCATTGCGCTGGATGTATCCAATTCAATGAAAGCGCAGGACATCAGGCCTGACAGACTGGAAAGAGCAAAACAGGCTATTTCAAGGTTTATTGATAAGCTTGAAAATGACAGGATCGGAATTATCGTTTTTGCCGGGCAGGCCTATGTTCAACTACCGATAACAACAGACTTTAATGCTGCAAAACTATTTTTATCTACCATCGATACTGACATCATTCCAACTCAAGGCACAGCCATTGGAACTGCTATTGATCTGGCCTTACAATCATTTGTCGGCGAAGACAATAAACACAAAGCCCTTGTCATCATTACTGACGGGGAAAACCACGAGGATGATGCCATTGAATCTGCGAAGAAAGCGAATGAAGAAGGCGTAATCATCCACCTTCCGGGGACGACGGACTTGAAACCATCATGAAAGAAATTGGAAAAATGGATAAGAAGTCCTTTGGCACCAAACAATTCAGCAACTATGAAGACAGGTTTCAATACTTTCTTGGAGCCGGATTGTTTCTTTTACTGCTTGAATTTATCATCAGCAACAGGAAAAGCAAATGGATGCAAAAGTTGAATCTATTAATGTCCGGAAAATGAATTATCAGAAATCATATCTGAAAAAGATCACCTGCAATATGAAATCCATGTTCATGACATTGATCTGTGTTCTATATCTGTTCAGTGCTGCAAGCGCACAATCAGAGCGAAAACTGGTGCGTGATGGAAATGAGATGTACAAAAACAAAAAGTACAGTGATGCAGAGGTCAATTATAAAAAATCGCTGGGCGTAAACAAAGATTCAAAGTCTGCAATTTTTAACCTTGGAGATGCTTATTACAAACAAGGAAAGTTTGAGGATGCAACAAAACAATTCGAAGGAATTTCATCAGACAAAAATCTGGACAAGGAAACGCAATCCAAGGCATTCCACAACCTTGGCAATTCATACCTCCAGTCTAAAAAATACAATGAAAGTATTAATGCCTATAAGAATGCCCTCAAACTAAACCCAAAAGACAACGATACTCGTTATAATCTGGCATATGCCCAAAGCAAGTTGCAACAACAGCAACAGCAGCAGAAGCAGGATCAGAATAAAGACCAGAAAGACCAAAAAGATCAGAAGGATCAGAAGGATAAGAAGGACCAGAAGGATCAAAAGGATCAGAAAAAAGACGAGCAACAACAACAGAAAGATCAACAACAGAAGCAGGATCAGCAAAAAGACGAGGAGAAACAGGCGAAAAAGCGGGATAAGATCTCAAAGGAAGACGCTGAGAAAATTTTACAAGCGTTGAACAATGATGAAAAAAATACTCAGAAAAAGCTGACGAAGAAAGATGCTACCAAGATCTCTATTAATAAAAAATGGTAGGTACGGATCGCGAATTGTTCCATATTTACCAAAAGGAAGTGTTTATCTTTCGGCGCAAACAAGTAATTATTAAAAAGAAGTTGTTTTAGATTTACATATTAATAAATGAAAATAAAGGGGAAATATTATTTAAGGCTATTGACGGCATTAATGCTGTGCATAGTCACTGTTTTCTCTTATGCCGAAGAATCCAGATTCACTGCCAGCGCATCCAATACCACCGTTGCCGTTGGAGATCAGATACAATTAACCTTTCAGCTGGAAGGCAGCGGTAAAAATTTCCAGGCACCCAACTTTGCCGACTTTAATGTTTTGATGGGCCCCAGTCAGAGCACGTCCATGCAATTCATCAATGGTTCAATGTCGCAATCTATTTCCTTTACTTACATCATACAGGCTGTTAAGGAAGGCGTATTTAAAATTCCACCGGCATCAATTGAAACGGAAGGAAAGAGACTACAATCAAATAATCTCACAATAACTGTATCTAAGGGAGGCAACAATTCGCAGCAACAAAGCGGCAATCAGCAGCAATCAGGAAAATCGGGCAGTGACAATGCCGTTCAATCCGGCGGGAAGAATGTTTTCTTCAAAGTCAGCGTGGGGAAGTCAACCGTCTATCGCGGTGAAGGTGTGCTTGTAACTTACAAGCTATACACTAAAGTTACTCTTGTAAATTATGGTCTCAATAAGATGCCTTCACTTGAAGGTTTTTTCAGCCAGGAGATTCCAATGCCTCAGCAACTGGAATTTCATATAGAGAACGTTGATGGCGTGCAGTACAAGGTTGCAGACATTAAAAAACTGGTACTGTTTCCGCAAAGAACCGGAACTCTTTCACTTGACCCTATGGAAGGAGAGGTAGTTGCACGTATGCAGGTAAAACGCCAGCAAAGCCGCGATCCGTTCGATCAGTTTTTCAACGACCCATTCTTCAATAATCCATTTTTCAATAATTCAGTACAAGACATTCCAATCAAGCTGAAAAGTGATCCTGTTAAAATCGTTGTAAAAGAGTTGCCGGAAGGCGCACCTGAAACCTTCAATGGTGCCGTAGGTAAATTTTCCATGGAAACCGACCTGGATAAGAAAGAAACAAAAGCACATGACCCTGTTACTTTAAAAATAAAAATATCAGGAAAGGGTAACCTCAAGCTGATCGATCCTCCCAAGATTGATTTCCCTCCAGATTTCGAAACGTATGATCCGAAGGTCAATGCCAATGTAACTGCATCAGGCAATGGCGTGAGCGGAAGTAAAACTTTTGAATACCTGGTGATCCCGAGAAATGCCGGAGAGTATAAATTCAGCGTAAGCGGCTTTACCTTTTTCAACCTCGACAATAATAAATATGAAACTGTTCCGGGGGTAGACTACATTTTGAAAATCGGCAAAGGAGATGAAACCACCACAACAACCGTTTCCGGTGTTTCAAAATCAGATATTCAATTTCTTGGAAAAGACATCCGGTTCATTAAAACAAGTCAGCCTTTATTTGTTCAACGGGATGGAACACTTTTCAGCTCTCCCCTATTCTATACATTGTGCGGAGCCCCTGCATTGCTCTTTGTTCTGCTTCTTGTCTTCAGAAAACGCTATGATGAAATGCAAAGCAATGTTACTCTTTTGAAGAGCCGCAGGGCGAATAAAGTGGCAATGAAACGGCTTAGTGCTGCAAAGAAATCACTTAGTGAAAATAACTCTGAAAAATTTCTTGATGAGATGTTCCAGGCACTTTGGGGGTTTGTGAGCGACAGACTACAAATCCCTGTTTCTGAATTGTCGAAAGAAAATGTTTCTCAGGCGCTGGAACAAAAAAATGTTTCTTCCGAATCAATTATCAAGTTTAACCAGACTCTTGATGCACTTGAATTGGCACGATTTGCCAAAGGAATTGCCGCATCAAATCAGGAAATATATCAGAAAGGAATTGAAGTCATCACCAGACTGGAGGAGGAAATCGCATGAGAAAGTTATTCGTTATCCGTTATCAATTATCCGCTGCCCGCTTATTGCAGAGGCTCTTTTGCCTTTTGGTACTTTTGGCACTTACAATACAATCATTTGCAGGAGATCCCGGTTCAGAATATCAAAAAGCGAATGGCTTATATCAGAAACAGCAATATGACAGCGCCGCTGCGTTATTCGAAAAACTCATTTCACAAGAATACAAATCAGCCGAAGTCTATTATAATCTTGCCAATTGCTATTACAAAGTTGACAATGTTGCAAGGGCAATTTTAAATTACGAACGGGCTTTAAAACTACAGCCTGATGATGAAGATGCTTCCTTCAACCTGAAAGTTGCCCAACTGAAGGTAGTTGACAAGATTGAAGCTGTTCCTGATATTTTTTACATCCGCTGGATGAAAACGCTCTCTTCGGCAATGACAACTGACAACTGGAGTCGTCTATTGATTCTCAATATCTGGATTATGTTCTACAGCTGCAGTCGCAAATCAGAATTATGAAAATAGCGTCCGGCAAAAAAGTGCCGTTATCATGAGTGTGAGCGCTTACGTAAAAAGCTCTCCCGGAGAAAACAACACAGACCTTTTCCTTTTGCATGAAGGCACCAGGGTGGATATCCTGGATGCTTACGAAAACTGGGTTAAGATCAGGATTGCCAATGGCAGTATCGGATGGCTTAAAAATTCTGAAACAGAAGAAATATAAACTTCATTTTAACAACGGCCTTTCCAGAACAAGAAAAATACAACATGAAAAAAAAGGCCATTGTGAAGGTGCTGCTAACTTTGGTTATTCTTCTGGTATTGCTTTTTATTTTCAAGTCAGGTCTTTACATATTCTCTTCTGAAGGAAACCTCAGTCAATCGCAAAGAGATGTATTATTGCGCACCGCTGCCTATTCACTCGAAACACAAGATGTTCCAGTAGGTGCAATAGTCCTTTATAATGACAAAGTATTGTCTACCGGCTACAATACAGTACAAAAAGACAGTGACGTTGCTGGTCATGCCGAGATCAATGCCATCAATAATGCCATCAGACAAATCGGATTCAGCAAATTTTCAAAACTTGATCGGAGTCATTTAATTCTTGTATCCACATTTGAACCATGCATGATGTGCATGGGTGCAATTACAGAATACAATATCCGTCACACTTTTTTTATGAAAGGAAAGGGACTTTGGCATTGGCTGAAAAATGATGCCAGGCAGCTCAGATATGAGTTGAGCAAGAAAAAATTCAGCGGAGATGTTGCTCAGGATTCTCTGTTCATGCTGCATCCCAAATACAGAATACAAAACACTAATTAAAACCTATTGAACATCTGGTGGTTCTTGCTTTCGAAAACGCCAGTGCCATTTCACAATACCTTCCTCCTTTTTAATAAGCCTTTCAATATTTCGCTGATGTGTTACAAGCACCATGATGGCTACAACCAATGAGAAAATATTTATGCTAGAGTTCGTACTATAAAAGACCATGATGATAACCGGGAAAGTTATTCCGCTCATCATGCTGCTGAGAGAAACATACCCGCTTATGAAAAGGGTGATTAAAAATACGAGAACACAAATCAACGCTGCCTGCCAGTGAATTGCGATCAAAATGCCGAGCATCGTTGCAACACCTTTACCACCGCGGAATCCAACATAAACAGGAAAGATATGTCCGAACAAAGCACAAACACCCAGTGCCAGTTCGAAATCAATAAATTCCGGACTTTCAGCGTTGTAATCACCAATAACATAGGCCAGCTTCACAGCGAGAAACCCTTTAAAAACGTCCATGAGTAAAACAGGTATACCTGCTCTCTTACCCAATACACGGAAGGTATTCGTTGCGCCGGCATTTCCGCTTCCGAACTCACGCACATCAATATTGTAAAATGTACGTCCAACCCACACTGCGCTCGGAAAACTTCCGATCAGGTAGGCAAGCAAAAGCCCGAATATGTTTACAGGTGTTAGCAGAAAACTTTATTTAGAATAATTCACAGTGTTCAAATTTTCTTTTGACATTAATTACAACTGGCTTCATTAATTATTTTTCCTCCTCCGTCTTCCCTTCCTCTTCCTGTTGTGGCTGGGCATTGAATTTCTTAATGAAATTTTTAACTGCACGGTCTGTTGTCAGCAAGAATTCAAAATCCGGTTTGTCCTTTTCTTTGTTCACACGTTTCTCAGGTTTCAATTTATTGATTGCTTCATTGAATGCAGATTGCGATGACAAAGTTTGCATGACCCCGCGGGAATAACTGAAATAATACCAGGTTTGATTCTCGGGCTCAAGATAAACAGTAATTACATCTCCTGCCTTCTTACGAATAATTTCAATGTATCCATTCACAAACTTATTGACTGATGTTTTATCAATACTTCCCAGTCCGAGGGGTCCGATGGATTTAAAAGTACGATTTAATTTATCCCAGCGCATCTTAACATCCGTAAAGAAGAGGGTATGGCGAAGTTCTTCCGGCATTTTTTTAAACGCACCATAAAGGTTCATCTCAGTGATCAGTTTTTCTGCCTTTTCCTTCCCCGTAAATTCACCGAGACCCTTTTCATAAGTAAGTCGTCCATTGTCAGCAGTAGGCGAAAGTGAAGCGATCTGTCCAAAGTAATCTGCCATGTTCTTCAATGCGTCTTCATTAAAATAAAAATCCAGGGCAAGGAGAAGATCGAAACGTATGCTGTCGTTATTCCAATTATAAGTAACATTTCCTGCTGTAAGCAATTTCAGCTGCCCGGCATCTAAACCAAAATTCAATTTACCTTCCGAATACACGACGCACTTCTGGTTATTAAGACTGGTATACTCGCCGGGTATATTCGGCTTATCCATCTTTTCTTTCGTCGTGATCCGGTATTCATTTCCGGGCTGATAATAAGTCAGAAATCCTTTCGCATCGATCATTGCCGAATCACGTACATTATTTTTCGGTGCCAGGAATGCTGCATAAACTGATTTTATATCATAGCTCTGAAATACGCCGGCACGCAAACGTTCCCCATTATCGGTAATTGCATTATCTATCGGTATCATGACACCTAAAGGATCAACTTCGCTTGTAAAACGGATCCAGCTTGCCGGCACGCTATCACAGTTAAAAGTAGGTTTTGCATAACCGCCAAAAACAAGATGCTCTTTCGAAGCAGCGAGATGCACACTTCCCTTGAACCCAAACATCGGGCTGAGATGAAAACCTTCTGATTCACTGATCTCTGCATCAGCAACAGTTTGATAAGTGGTATCAACTGTAATTTTTTCAAAGTGAAAATGCTTTTTCGCATTGGTTTCATCAATGTAATCATAATCGCCGCTACCCTCGTAACGCTTCCTTCCGAGGATGTTTACTGTAGCATTGTAAAGGGTATGATATCTGGTAGTATTGTTCGCTACGATTCTTGCATTGTTGAGGGTGCGCATTTTTGCATATCTTTCAACAACCACTATTCCGCTGTCGGGAATCACAGATGCATCGCCTGTTTGTATCAGCGCAACTTTGTCCCCCTTGATGAGGTAATCCCGTAAGGAGTATTTTGCATGTGGCGCCTTAAATCTTAGTGAATCCTGCGTTGGCTCCACACTGATAAATTCTGAACCAGTAAGATTGAGTCCTGAGAGGGCAGTATCGGCAACAGATTGTGTTGAAGAACTGCTTGAGCTCATCTCAATTTCCTTGTTATCCATGTACCACGTAAACTGGTCGATGAAACAGATGTACTGATTCAGCGGGAACTTAACATATGAACCACCGCCGTTTGACTTAAAATCACCAACCCGCTTATCAAAATCAATATGTGATTGAACGTTATTGGTTGAAAAGGCCAAAGCATTTGTATTGTCGCTTGTGAGCCTGAAGTCAGAAGTGTCAGCATCAAAAATATTTTGTTTGTACTTAAACAGATTTGATTCAAGTTCGGATGCAGCAAAAGTCATCTGCCCGTTTCCTGTCATTCCTGAAGGTTTCAGCTGAAGGTTTCCGGCCATTATTGCCTGGCCTTCGTACATGTCAATAGGTTCTGTCTTCTTGTTAACGAAAATCACATCTTTCTTCGGCATCCAGTGTAAATAAACGTCTGTGGCTTTTACATCAGGAAATTCCACATTTGCATAAATCTGTTTCCTGTTGACAAAGTCCTTTGCATCTGCATTCATCGAATCAGGCAGGAAAATGTAACGGTCACTGTGCGAAGTTGATGTCAGGTAATCAATTTTTCCTGAGCCAATCAACCCATCATTACTTAAAGAAAGTTTATCTGTAAAAGTTCCCTTTCCTCCATAGGCAGCCCAGCCGTTGTCGGGAGTATAGCGCACAAGTCCGAGTGAAAGGTCAGGTTGTAGGGAAAGTGAATCACGGAAATCAGCAAAGATCCCTGCACTGACAAATTCTCCGCCGAATTTCAAGCCTGCCTTGCTGAAATTATCCAGTGAGTCGATTGTAAACGGGTCTAGGTGGAAGAAAAATATTTCCTTCTGGTAAACACCTTCCTGAATATAAGGTCTGTCATAGAATACATAAGAATCTTTTTTGCTGTTGAAGATCGGATATTGGGAATAGGGCTTCAGTCCGCTCTTATTGCCCTGGGAGTCGATGAGCAGGTCACCGGTAATGTTCTCAAGTACACTTCTAACATATACCAGTGGTTTATTTCCGAATTCATCAGCGGGTTGTGTGTCATCTTCTACTTTAAGACGAAGTGAGTCAACGTTATTCAGATTCACCTTGAAATTCTGATAATCAAAACCGAAATCTTTTCCATAAAAATCAAACCTGGAAGCTTTCACCCTGCCGCCAAAAGTGAAGTCGCGGTTCTTCTGAATGTGCACTTCCTGATTGCTCGGGAATATCACCACGTTCTGGGAATCGCTTAATACAATTTGCGAAACACCCCGCATGGTGATCTCAAAGTTTAACAGGTTAATACTTGCATTGGGTTTCGCATTGATTACAGATACAAACTGGATGACATCATAATCTGTCTTTCCCGTATTCGCCAACAGGTAATAAAAGAGCCTGTCCTTCACCACAGCTTTATCATCTGCAACATCATAAGTAACAAAACCCTGGTTACTCAATGCGATCATCATCTGTCTGATCTCCGGTGCAGCCATTCGCATTTCCTTCGCCATTTCTGTTGTGTACACAATTTTAGTGTCGTGCTTTTCACAGTATTGCTTTACAGAATACATTGGATGGGTTTCACTGAGTCCCTGCAATTTCAAAAAACGATTCTTCCTGAAAAAATTGCTCGATTCAAATACTGCCTTGCTCTCACCTGCTCCACTGATCATCTTCATGTCAATGATCGGGTCATCAATTTTCCAGTACATCCCATCAAAGAAAAGATCCAGGTTATGGTAACTGTCAAAACACGGGCTCTGGTTCTTCCCATCCCCTCCTCTGATCAATGCAAGCTCGCGGTCTTTCACGATGTATTTGAATTCCACACCGGGATGATAAATAGAATCTTTTCCGTAGTAAATGGTGATGGATGCATTGTCGGAAGTCACCTTATCCTTCCTGACAACAAAAGCTTTTGAACCGGCTACCAGAAAGAGTTTTTTATCACGGTAAAACAACAGGCGCGCATCTTCATCTGCATTTCCGCTCCCCATCATTCTGTTACCGACCATACTGAAACCGCCGAGGTAATTCACGTCAGGAACGATGTTATTAATTTCAAAATTGGCTGTATAAGATTCAAACTTGGGATAGGATGCATTCTCAGCGGTAACATTGGCGAGGATCTTATCGGTATATTTTCCTTCCAGCGGCTTATTGAAATAGGTACTATTGAAAAATGATACTGAGTCTGCTGTGTATTCCGCCTTTGAAACATCAACTGAATATCGTGCAAACTGTGCATGCACGGCTTTTTCATCCCATCCTGCCCTTATCCAGTTCACATTTCCACCTTCCCCATCAAATCGTTCACGATTAGGATAATAAACGCCATGTGTATTGTATATTACTGAAGAATCACCTTTCGATGTGCAAATCAGGTTCATCTGCGGGAAAATAATTTTTGCCAGGGAATCATATTCAAACCTATAAAGGTTGCTGGACCCATACCAGCGCACAGCAGGAGAAACATAAAGTGAGTTCGTCCTGAAAAGATCATTGCTTACATCAATGTATTTTGTAAAAATTTTTGTTGGCAGAAGCATGAGCTTGTCTAACGATTGTTGCCATGTATCAAACCGTTCAGTTGACTGCGCAGTTTCAGCAAACCCGGTCAGCGTGCTGACATAAGCGGCAAAGTCAGGAAATGCTTTCATCCGCTTCCTTAGCATTGAATTGGTCGTCCTGTAAATAGCCTCCTGTTGGGACGCATTGAATTTTCCGGATTTCCACTGCTTATTAAAAGCATCCATTACTTCCTGACCCTGTTTTTTATTGGTCTCAGTCAGAAAAGTCTCCATTTCCTGAGGAAACTTAACAGGATCAGA